>NZ_JBEXIJ010000007.1:0-263304 GCF_040608495.1 Micromonospora sp. NPDC005174
TGCACTTCCCCGCAGGCGGCGCCGAGTACTTCGCCCGACTGCGGCACGCCACCTCCTTCTACGAGACCGCGGAGCTGGCGGTCACCCCGATCGACCTCCCGCCCGCCCTCCTCCACCATCCCGTTGATCATGAAGTTGTTGCCATGACACGCCGGTAGGCAGGGCAATAACTTCATGATCAACGGGCCCAGGGGTGGGGAGAGGGTGGGGGAGACGGGGACGGGGGCTGTCGGCAAAGCCGACAGCCCCCGTCTCTGGTGGTCTGACTAGTGCTTGTCGTCCTGGTCCGGGTGGGCGAAGTTCAGGTGCTCCGGAGGCAGCGGGAAGGTCACGTCGTCGCCGAACGGCGACGGCGCGGCTGCCCGGTCGAAGGTGAGCTCCGTCAGCGGCAGCTTGCCCCGGTCGTCGACCGCCGGAGCGGTCGGGTGGGGGACCTCGCGGTGCCAGTTGACGCCGCTCTGCGCCTGCGCCTCGGCCTGCGGGTCGTGCGAGCCGCCAGCGTGCGAGTGCACGCCGCCCCGGCTCGTACCCGGCAGGCTCGCCGAGCCCTGACGGGCGGTGGTCACGCTGGTCTGGGGCGTCTCGCCCCGACGGAAGATCTTGCTACCAAGCCACACAAGGGGATCGTACCTGCGGTCGACGACGCGTTCCTTCATGGGGATGATCCCGTTGTCGGTGATCTTGATGTGCTCGGGGCAGACCTCGGTGCAGCACTTGGTGATGTTGCAGAAACCAAGGCCCTGTTCGGCCTGGGCGTACTCCTTGCGGTCGGTCCGGGCGTCCAGCGGGTGCATGTCCAGCTCGGCCGCCCGGATGAAGTACCGCGGACCGGAGAACGCCTGCTTGTTCTCCTCGTGGTCGCGGATCACGTGGCAGACGTTCTGGCACAGGAAGCACTCGATGCACTTGCGGAACTCCTGCGAGCGCTCCACGTCGACCTGCTGCATCCGGTAGTCGCCCGGGGCGACGTCCGCCGGAGGGGCGAACGCCGGGGTCTCCCGTGCCTTCTCGTAGTTGAACGAGACGTCGGTGACCAGGTCCCGGATGACGGGGAAGGTCCGCAGCGGCGTGACCGTCACGGTCTCCTCGTCACCGAAGGTCGACATCCGGGTCATGCAGCCCAGTCGCGGCTTGCCGTTGATCTCCATCGAGCAGGAGCCGCACTTGCCGGCCTTGCAGTTCCATCGGCAGGCCAGGTCGGGCGCATCCGTGGCCTGGAGGCGGTGGATGACGTCGAGGACGACCTCGCCCTCGTTCACCTCGACCATGTAGTCCTGCAGGTCGCCGCCGGTCTCGTCACCCCGCCAGATCCGGAACTGACGCTTCTCGCTCATCGGTTGTCCGCCTCTCCAGCGTCGGAGACGAGAGCGTCGAAGTCGGTGAGCTCCTCGTCGGTGAGGTACTTGGCCAGCTCCGCCCGGTCGAAGAGGCCGATCAGCTCCGGCCGCATCTTCGGCAACGGCTTACGGGTGAGCCGTACGGCGTCGCCGTCCAGGGAACAGACGAGGTTCACCTGCCGCCACTTCGGCTCCATCGTCGGATAGTCCTCGCGGGTGTGCCCACCCCGCGACTCCTGCCGCTCCAGCGCCGCCTTCGCGGTGCACTCCGAGACGACAAGCATGTTGCGCAGGTCCAGGGCGAGGTGCCAGCCCGGGTTGTAGCGGCGACCGCCGGCGGCGCTGACCTTGGCCACCCGCTCGCGCAGCTCCGCGAGCCGCACCAGCGCGTCGGCCAGCTCGCCCTCGCGCCGGATGATGCCCACCAGGTCTCCCATCACCGCCTGGAGGTCCTGCTGAAGGGTGTACGGGCTCTCGCCGGTGTCCCGCTGCAACGGGGCCAACGCGGTCTCCACGGCTGCCTCGACCGCGTCCACGGCCACCTTCGGCCGGGCGGACAACCCGTCGGCGTAGCTGGCCGCGTGGCCGCCCGCCCGCTTGCCGAACACCAGCAGGTCGGACAGGGAGTTGCCGCCGAGGCGGTTGGAGCCGTGCATGCCGCCGGACACCTCGCCGGCGGCGAACAGGCCGCGTACGTGGCCGAAGGCGGCACCCGAATCCGGGTCCACCTCGACGCCGCCCATCACGTAGTGACAGGTCGGCCCGACCTCCATCGGCTCGGAGGTGATGTCGACGTCGGCCAGCTCCTTGAACTGGTGGTACATCGAGGGCAGCCGGCGGCGGATCTCGTCGGCCGAGCGCCGGCTCGCGATGTCCAGGAAGACACCGCCGGCGGGGGAGCCCCGACCGGCCTTGACCTCGCTGTTGATCGCGCGGGCCACCTCGTCACGGGGCAGCAGCTCCGGCGGACGCCGGTTGTTGTCCGGGTCGGTGTACCAGCGGTCCGCCTCCTCCTCGGTCTCCGCGTACTGCTTGCGGAAGACGTCGGGGACGTAGTCGAACATGAACCGCTTGCCCTCGGAGTTCTTCAGGACACCACCGTCGCCACGGACCGACTCGGTGACCAGGATGCCCTTCACCGAGGGCGGCCAGACCATGCCGGTCGGGTGGAACTGGAGGAACTCCATGTTGATCAGCGTCGCCCCGGCGCGCAGCGCCAACGCGTGCCCGTCCCCGGTGTACTCCCAGGAGTTCGACGTGACCTTGTAGGAGCGTCCGACACCGCCGGTGGCCAGCACCACGGCCGGCGCCTCGAAGAGGATGAACTCCCCGGACTCGCGGTAGTAGCCGAACGCGCCCGCGACCCGGTCACCGTCGAGCAGCAGCTCGGTGATGGTCGTCTCGGAGAAGACCTTGATCCGGGCGTCGTACGAGCCGAACTCGCGCTTGTCCTCCTGCTGCAGCGAGACGATCTTCTGCTGGAGGGTGCGGATCAGCTCCAGGCCCGTCCGGTCGCCCACGTGCGCCAGTCGGGGGTACTCGTGCCCGCCGAAGTTGCGCTGGGAGATCTTGCCGTCCTTCGTACGGTCGAAGAGCGCGCCGTACGTCTCCAGCTCCCAGATCCGCTGCGGCGACTCCTTCGCGTGCAGCTCGGCCATCCGGAAGTTGTTGAGGAACTTGCCGCCGCGCATGGTGTCGCGGAAGTGCACCTGCCAGCTGTCGCGGCTGTTCACGTTGCCCATCGCGGCCGCGGCGCCGCCCTCGGCCATCACCGTGTGTGCCTTGCCGAACAGCGACTTCGAGATGATCGCCGTCTTCTTGCCGGCGAGGCGGGCCTCGATGGCGGCGCGCAGACCGGCGCCGCCGGCCCCGATGACGACGACGTCGTAGTGGTGTCGTTCGATGCGAGTGGTTGTGGTCATGTCAGGGGCCCTTTAGTTGATGAACCGCAGGTCGTTGAACCAGCCGGCAGACAGCGCCATCACGTAGAAGTCGGTCAGCGCGAGGGTGCCGAGGGTGATCCAGGCGAGCTGCATGTGCCGGACGTTCAACGCCGAGACGAAGGTCCACGCGCGGTAGCGCACCGGGTGCTTGGAGAAGTGCTTGAGCCGGCCGCCGATGATGTGCCGGCAGGAGTGGCAGGAGATCGTGTACGCCCAGAGCATCACCACGTTGAGCAGCAGGACGAGGTTGCCCAGCCCGAAGCCGAAGCCCTTGGGCGAGTGGAAGGCGAGGATCGCGTCCCACGTGTTGATCAGCGAGATGATCGCGGCGGCGTAGAAGAAGTAGCGGTGCAGGTTCTGCCCGAGCAGCGGGAAACGGGTCTCCCCGCCGTACTCCTTGTGGCCGTCCGGGACGGCGCAGGCCGGCGGCGACAGCCAGAACGACCGGTAGTACGCCTTGCGGTAGTAGTAGCAGGTGAGCCGGAACAGCAGCAGGAACGGCAGGGTCAGCGCGGCGTCCGGGATGATCCACCAGCCGGGCAGGAACCTGCCGAAGTGCGAGGCCTGCTCGACACACCGGTCGGTCACGCACGGGGAGTAGAACGGGGTCAGGTAGTGGAACTGGTCCACCCAGTACCACTTGTGCATGAACACCCGGACCGTCGCGTACGCCACCCAGGCGCTCAGCCCGATCACCGTGATCAGCGGGGCGAACCACCATCGGTCGGTACGCAACGTCTTCGCCGTGATGGCGGCGCGCGCCCGCGCCCCCCGCGGCCTCGTTGCCGTTGAAGTCATTCGAGTCGTCTCCTCGACGGGCCCGTACGGGCGGGCTGATCTCTCCGGTCGGCACGCGGACCGGCGAACCCGCACCCGCTGCCACGTCATGCGCACACCAACGACCACGTCGGATCGACCGACGCAGCTAAGTGACACACGTTACGCCGATCTTTGCGAGCCGTCCGCGCAAGGGAGTGTCCCGTGTGTCTGGCCTGCGAAAACGCCGTCGGCGCGCCGGATAGCCGGAGACATCAGCCCGACGCGCCGCCGGTGAAGTGCCAGGACGCCAGCCGCACCGAGGGCGCCGCCCACCAGGCACCGTCCACCCGATCCGGTTGACGCACGGTCTCGGAGCCCAGCCCGAGGACCGCACCCGGTCCGAGCGCCCGGGGGTACGACTCGGTGAACCGCAGGTCGCGGACCGCCCGGACGACCGTGCCGTCCTCGATCAGCCACACCCCGTTGCGGGTCAACCCGGTGACGACGAGGCTCTTCGGGTCGAGCACACGGGTGTACCAGAGATCGGTGACCAGCAGTCCCCGTCGTACCCCGGCGACCAGCGCCGCGGTGTCCGCGTCGACGACCGCGCCGGCCGCCGAGCCCGTGGTGTTCCGGCCGGTCGCGCTCATCGGGCCCGCCGCCGCGGCGGCCAGGCGGACGTTACGGGCCATGGGCCCCCAGGCGGCACCGCCCGCAATCGCGTGCCCGGTGGACTCCGCACCCGCCTCGGCGGCGGTCCGCCGGTCGTGCGCGACCGCCAGCGTGGTGCCCTCGTCGACGAACGTCACCGCCCGCCGGCCGGTGCCCTCGGCGTCGAACGGCAGACCCGACGCGCCGAGCGGATCGTCCACCAGGGTCACCAGCCGGTCGAACTGTGCCGCGCCCGGCTCGGCGAAGGACTGCCGCTCGGCGTACCGCTTGCCGTTGAAGCCGTACCAGCACAGGTTCTGCAACAGGTCCGCCACTGCGGCCGGCTCGAACACCACCTCGTAGCGTCCCGGCGGCAACTCGACCGGATCGGCCGCCGCCTGCGCCTTGGCGGCGGCGTGTGCGCCCAGCTGGGCGCCGTCGAGGTCGGACAGCCGGTCCGCGCTGCGCCGCGCGACACCGTCCGCGCCGTCGCGTCGCGCGATGCCGTCCATCGCGGCCTCCGCCGAGCGGCCGTACGCGCTGTGCCCCGCCGAGTTGGCGAACGCCGACGAGCGGTGCGCGGTACGGCAGTAACCGGCAGTCGTGAGGCCCCCGGCGGCGGCCACGAACGCGCCCACCCGGTCGGCCCGCTGGTCCGGCTCGGCGTAGGCGGTCGCCTCGTCGACGGGCGGCGCGACCGGCGCGGGCGTGGGCGGCGCCAGGCCGGGCCAGCCCGGGTCGAGTGGGCCGAGGCGCGCTGCGGCGAGGGTCCGTTCGACGAGCGCCTGCAACCCGTCGGAGGTGACGATGCTGCCGCTCCCGGCGACGGTCCGCCCGTCGGCGTGCACCCGCAGCCGGACGCCGACCGTCGACTCGGAGACGTTCTGGTGGACGGCCGAGTTGGCAAAGCGGGTGAGCGCCAGGTCCGCCCGGGTCACCACCACCTCGGCCTGCACTGCCGGGCCACCAGCCCGCCGGACCAGCTCGACGACCTGCCCCGCCAGCTCCAACTCACTCCTCGCGCTCACGCGGATCCGCCTTTCGTTCGCGACTGCGGGGCTCGCAAACCCGGCTCACTCCTCGCGCTCACGCGGATACCCCCACCCGGACGTTCTTGAAGCGGGCCGGCGCGGCCGGGTGGCCGGTGTGCCCGATCTGGCCCGGCTGGCCCTTGCCGCAGTTGGGTGTCCCCCAGGGCACGGTCTCGCCGGAGAGCATGTCCATCGAACGCCAGAACAGCGGGCCGATCCCGGTGTACGTCGGGTTGCGCAGCATCCGCCCCCGCCGACCGTTCTTGATCTCCCAGCCGACCTCGCAACCGAACTGGAAGTTGAGCCGCTTGTCGTCGATCGACCAGGAGCGGTTGAGGTCCATCAACACACCGTCGTCGGTGGCCGCGATGATCTCGTCCAGGGTGTGCGGGCCGGGTTCCAGGCCCACGTTCGTCATCCGCACCATCGGCAGTCGGGCCCACCCGTCGGCGCGGACGCTGCCGCCGTAGTCGAGGCCCGCCATGGCTGCGGAGTCGCGGCCCGCGAGCACGCCCACCCAGCGGCCGTCGCGGACCGCGTCCCGCTTGACGGCGGGTGAGCCCTCGTCGTCGAAGCCGAAGCTGCCCAACGCTCCGGGGATCGTCGGGTCGATGGTGATGTTCATCAGTTCGGAGCCGTAGCGCAGCGAGCCGAGCTGGGCCAGGTCCAGCCAGGACGTTCCGGCGAACGCGGCTTCCCAGCCGAGGATTCGGTCCAACTCGATCGCGTGCCCCACCGACTCGTGGATCTGCAGGGCCAACTGCTCGCCGCCGAGGATCAGATCCGTCTCGCCGGCCGGGCAGGGTGGCGCGGTGAGGAGCGCCCGGGACTCCTCGGCGATCTGCGCGGCGTGCGCGGCCAGGTCGAGCGATTCGACCAGCTCCCAGCCGGTGGTGCCGTACTGCCCCCGGTAACTGGGCCAGGACCGCCGCTGCGTCTCGCCGTCGCCGATCGAGGTGGCCGATATACCGCCGCCGCACTCGCGGATCCGCTGGTCGATGCGGTGGCCCTCGCTGGAGACGAACCACTTCGCGGTGTCCCAGATCTGGTAGAGCCCTTCGGCCAGGTCCGCGCCGTGCTCGGCCATCGTGCGGGTCGCGCCGACCAGCAGGTCACCCTTGTCGGACAGCGGCACTCCGAGCGGGTCGACCCGGCAGTCCGAGGACCAGCTCGCGGTCACGGCCTCGGCCTCGACCAGGTCGACCGGGGGGCCGGGCACCCGCGCGCTCGCCATCGCGGTCCGGGTCGCGCGCCGCCCGGCGTCGCGGGCGGCGGCGTCCGACAGATCGGGTACGGCGTGAAAGCCCCAACTCGCACCGACCAGGGCCCGGACGCCCAGTCCGATGCTCTCGTCCTGGGTCAGCTCCTCCACGTCGCCGTTGCGCGCGGTCATCGACTCGTAGCGGCGGTACATCACCCGCGCGTCGGCGTACCGCGCTCCCGCATCGAGGGCGGCCTGCACGGCGGCGGTGGCCGCGTCGAACTCGGTCATGCGACGACCCTAGGGCAGCGGACCGACACCCGTCAGGGAAGAAGTTCTTCCGGCCGGATGGTCACTTTCACCGGCTCGGTCAGTTCCAGAACCTCGCCGCGCTTCGCGGCCCCTACTTCGACGTAGTGGCCGCCTTGGCGACGGTAGAGGTGCAGCGCGCCGGTCTCCTGTTCCACCAACAGAAACCACCCGATCCCGGCGGCGGCGTAATAGTGCATCTTCAACACCTTGTCGGTGGATGCATTGCTCGGTGAGATGATCTCGCATACCAACCGCACATCACCCGCTTCGACGTTGAGTTCGTCGAAGTCGATCGGACCGGTGATCACGAGGTCGGGGATCGGGATCCGACCGGGGCGGAGTCGGACGTTCACCGCCTCCAGTAATTCGAGGCCGGCGGGCCCGGTGGCTGCTTCGAGGATGTTGCCGAGCCTGCGGGAGATGCGCTGGTGTCGGGGGGTGGGGGCTGGGGTCACGTGGAGGCTCCCGTCGAAGAGTTCGACGCGTTGCTGCGTCTCGCCGAGGGCGAGGTAGTCCTCTTCGCTCCACGGGCCTTCGTGGTTGAACACCGCCGCGGTCATCGTCACCTCCACCTCGTGCCACGGGCATCCTCTGCTGGCAGCTCGCCCAATGGTCGCACCTGGCGTGCTCTCAAGACCATGAGTGCCCGAGGTGAGGGCTGTTCAGGGCCGATGCGGACTCGTTACGCTCGGGCCCGCTGACACGTGCCGAGCTTGTAGCTTATTTTCACCCTCTCGACATTGTTGTAAGTTCTCTTCGTCACTGAGGGAGGTGCCGTGGACAGCTCGGATGCCTACCTGCGGGTGAGCGACCTGCGGGTTCGGTTCGACACCTCCGACGGCGTGGTGCGCGCGGTCGACGGGGTGTCCTTCGCCGTCGAGCGGGGGCGCACGCTCGGGATCGTCGGCGAGTCCGGCTCCGGCAAGAGCGTCACGTCGCTGGCCATTCTCGGCCTGCACGATCCCAAGCGAGCCACCATCACCGGGGAGATCTCCGTCGGCGGCCGGCAGCTCGTCGGTCTGCCCGACGAGGAGGTACGTCGGCTGCGCGGCCGGGACATGGCGATGATCTTTCAGGATCCGCTGTCCGCGCTGCACCCGTACTACAGCGTCGGCAAGCAGATCGCCGAGGCGTACCGGGTGCACCACCCGAAGGCCAGCCGGCGCGAGGCCCGCCAGCGGACGGTGGACATGCTGGGCCGGGTGGGCATCCCGCAACCGGACCGCCGCTTCGATGCGTACCCCCACGAGTTCTCCGGTGGCATGCGCCAGCGGACGATGATCGCGATGTCCCTGGTCAACGACCCGGCGCTGTTGATCGCCGACGAGCCGACCACCGCGCTGGACGTGACCGTGCAGGCGCAGATCCTCGATCTGCTCGCCGGCCTCCAGGCCGAGTTCCACTCCGCGATCATCCTGATCACCCACGACCTCGGCGTCGTCGGTCAGGTGGCCGACGACGTGCTGGTCATGTACGGCGGGCGGGCCGTGGAGCACGGCAGCGTGGAGCAGGTGCTCCGCTCGCCGCAGCATCCGTACACCTGGGGGTTGCTCTCCAGCGTGCCGTCGCTGCACGGCGACGCGGACGCGGACCTGGTGCCGATCCCCGGCAATCCGCCCAGCCTGATCAACCTGCCGTCCGGGTGCGCCTTCCACCCGCGCTGCCGTTACGACGACCGGGTCGGTGACCGGTCCCGCACCGAGGTGCCCGAGTTGCGGCCGGCGGGCGGCGACGGCCACCTGGTCGCCTGCCACCTGAGCGCCGAGGAGCGCAGCGCGATCTACGCCGAGAACGTGGCATCCGTGGGGGTGGCCCGATGAGCGACGAACCACTGCTGCGGGTCCGCGGGCTGACCAAGCACTTTCCGGTACGGCAGGGACTGCGCGCCACCGGCACGGTGCGGGCGGTCGACGGGCTCGACTTCGACGTGCGCCCCGGCGAGACGCTCGGCCTGGTGGGGGAGTCGGGCTGCGGTAAGACGACCACCGGCCGGATGCTGGTGCGGCTGCTGGAACCGACGAGCGGCAGCATCGAGTTCGCCGGAAGGGACATCACCCACGCGGGCCGGCGGGAGCTGCGCCCGCTGCGGCAGGAACTCCAGATCATCTTTCAGGACCCGTACGCGTCGCTGAACCCCCGGCACACCGTCGGCCGGATCGTGGCGATGCCGTTGCAGGTCAACGGCATCAAGCCGCCCGGTGGGATCAAGGCGCGGGTGCAGGAGCTGCTGGAGCTGGTCGGGCTGAACCCGGAGCACTACAACCGGTACCCGCACGAGTTCTCCGGCGGTCAGCGCCAGCGCATCGGCATCGCCCGGGCGCTCGCGCTGCGACCGAAGCTGATCGTCGCCGACGAGCCGGTGAGCGCGCTGGACGTCTCGATCCAGGCGCAGGTCGTCAACCTGCTGCGCGACCTGCAACGGGAGCTGGATCTGGCATTCGTGTTCATCGCGCACGACCTGGCCGTGGTCCGGCATTTCTGCCAGCGGGTCGCGGTCATGTACCTGGGCCGGATCGTGGAGATCGGCGACCGGAACGACATCTACGAGCGCCCGCAGCATCCGTACACCCGTGCGCTGCTCTCGGCGATCCCGGACGTCACGCAGCTCGGCCC
The DNA here is from genome assembly GCF_040608495.1 of Micromonospora sp. NPDC005174. Classification (NCBI taxonomy): domain Bacteria; kingdom Bacillati; phylum Actinomycetota; class Actinomycetes; order Micromonosporales; family Micromonosporaceae; genus Micromonospora; species Micromonospora sp. NPDC005174. Next base: position 9,848 of record NZ_JBEXIJ010000007.1, read on the forward strand.
GGCGGGCCGGATCCGGCTGACGGGTGACGTGCCCACGCCGCTCGATCCGCCGTCGGGCTGCCGGTTCCGTACCCGCTGCTGGAAGGCGCAGGACGTGTGCGCCACCGAGGAGCCCGCGCTGGTGCCGCGCGACGGCGGACGGCAAGCCACCGCGTGTCACTTCCCCGAAGGGGAAACGGCCGGCATCAGCCCCGGCCCCGAGGTGGCGGCCCCGAACGTCGAGGAGGTGTCGTCGTGAGCCTGTCCCCGGTGGAGGGTCTGGCGCTGGCCGAGATCGAGTCCGGCTCGGACGCGGGCGGACCGGAGGCCACGGGCGTCGTCGGTCGGTCGCCAGGTCAGCTCGCCTGGATGCGGCTGCGCCGCGACCGTACGGCCGTGGTCAGCGGCGTACTCCTGGTCTTCTTCATGGTGTTGGGGTTGTCCGCCCCGCTGATCGAGATGGTCTACGGCGTCGGGCCGCGCGAGCAGTTCCAGAGCCTGCTCGACGGCTTCGGCATGCCGCTCGGTTACGTCGGCGGGGTCACCGGCGAGCACTGGTTCGGTCTGGAACCGGGGCTGGGCCGGGACATCTTCATCCGGTTGATCTACGGGCTGCGCACGTCGCTGTTCATCGCGTTCGCCGCGGCCCTGATCACGGCCGCGATCGGCATCGTGCTCGGCGCGCTGGCCGGTTACCTCGGCGGCTGGCTCGACGCGGTGATCAACTGGATCACCGACCTGACTCTCGCCATGCCGTTCCTGATCATCGCGTTGGCGCTCACCCCCACGATCACGCTGCGCTTCTACGGCGAGCGGGGGCAGGTGTCGTCGGCGTTCGGGGTGGGTGTGCTCATCGCCGTGTTCGCGATCTTCGGTTGGACCAGCACGGCACGCCTGGTACGCGGACAGGTGATCGCGCTGCGCGAGCGGGAGTTCGTCGAGGCCGCCAAGGCCAGCGGCGCCGGGTTGGGGCACATCATCTTCCGGCAGCTCCTGCCGAACATCTGGGCGCCGATCCTGGTGTCGTTCTCCCTGGCGGTGCCGCAGTTCATCACCAGCGAGGCCGCGTTGTCGTTCATCGGCGTCGGTCTCAGCGACGAGACGCCGAGCTTCGGCCGGATGATCTACCGCAGTCTGGACTTCCTCCAGACCGACCCGGCGTACGTGTTCTTCCCGGGCATCACGATCTTCGCGCTGGTGTTCGCCTTCAACCTCTTCGGCGACGCGTTGCGGGACGCGCTCGACCCGAAGTCGTCCCGGTAGGGGTCACCTCATGACGCGATTTCTGATCAAGCGACTCTTCTCGGCGACGCTGACCCTGTTCGCGGTGAGCGTGCTGACGTTCCTGATGTTCTTCGCCCTGCCACGCGATCCCGTGAGCAGCATCTGCTCCAAGAACTGCAACCCGGAGCGGCTGGAACGGGTCCGCGACGACCTGGGCCTCAACGACCCGCTGATCAGCCAGTACGCCGGTTACATGAAGGGCATCGTGACCGGTCGGGACCTGGGCAGCGCCCAGGGTGGCCGCTGTGACGCGCCCTGCCTGGGCTGGTCGTACGTCACCAACGAGGCCGTCTCGGACACCATCGCCCGGGTATTGCCGGTGACGTTGAGCATCGTGATCCCGGCGGCGGTCCTCTGGCTGCTGCTCGGGGTGGGGCTGGGCATGGTCTCGGCGCTGCGTCGGGGCACCTGGGTGGACCGGCTGGCGATCGGCTTCTCGCTGACCGGCGCCTCGTTGCAGCTCTACTTCGTGGGCGCGGTGCTGCTGCTGGTGTTCGTCTACAACCTGCGGTGGCTGCCGGTGCCGAGCTACACGTCCCTCTTCGACAATCCGGCGAAGTGGGCGAGTGGGCTGGTACTCGCCTGGGTGGCGCTGGCCTTCCTGTTCTCGGCGATCTACGCCCGGCTGTCGCGGGCGCAGATGCTGGAGACGCTGTCCGAGGACTTCGTCCGGACCGCGCGGGCCAAGGGCCTGGCCAAACCCATGGTGTACGGGCGACACGCGCTGCGCGCGGCGATCACTCCGGTGGTGACCATCGCCGGGCTGGACGTGGGCGGGGCGCTGGGCGGCACGGTGATCACCGAGACGACGTTCGGCATCCAGGGGTTGGGGCGTACGGCGGTGGACGCCGTGCGCTCGGGTGACCTGCCCACCATCATGGCCACCGTGCTTATCGCCGCCGTCTTCGTGGTGCTGGCGAACGTGCTGGTGGACCTGCTGTACGCGACCATCGACCCACGGGTCCGACTGCGCTGAGCCGATCGCCGTCCCGCGGGCGGCTGCTGGCGGAATTTATCGACAACTGTTACACAACTTGCAGATTTTTTTTCCTTACGATCCTCGGGACGTCGGCGGTTCTCGCCCCGACGAAACCGCACGGCACATGGGTGAAGGAGGTACTTCATGCGACCACGCGTGGCGGTTGCCGCAGGCGGCGCGATCGCTCTGGTTGTGGCATTGGGTGCGTGCTCGAAGAACACGGGCGAGGGCACCACGGTGGACAACAACCGGCAGCAGACCGGGGTCATCGCGACCGACCCCAAGGACTCGAAGGGGCCGGCGGCCGAGGTGAGCGGCGCCGCGAAGGGCGGCACCTTCACCATCATCCGGGAGTCGCCGATCTCCCATCTCGACCCGCAGCGGACGTACTCGTTCGCGGGTCTCATGACCAACCCGCTCTTCGCGCGCTACCTGACCACCTGGAAGGACGACGGCAAGGGTGGTCTGGTTCTCGTCGGTGACCTCGCCGAGACGCCGGGCAAGAACGTCAACAACGACTGCAAGGTCTGGGAATTCACGATCAAGGATGGGGTGAAGTTCGAGGACGGCCGTCCGATCACCTCCAAGGAGATCGCGTACGGCATCGCCCGCTCCTTCGACCCGGACCTCTCCGGCGGCCCGACCTACCTCCAGGAGTGGCTGGCCGACAGCCCGCAGTTCGACACCAAGTGGGACTTCAAGAAGAACAAGACGTCCCTGCCGCCCGGCCTGACCACGCCGGACGCGAAGACGCTGCGGTTCGAGTTCGCCAAGCCCCGCTGTGACCTGCCGTTCGCGGTCTCGCTGCCGACCACCGCGCCGCTGCCGGCCGACAAGGACACCGGCATCGACCTGGACAAGCAGCCGTTCTCGTCCGGCCCCTACAAGGTCGCCAAGAACCAGGTCGGCGTGCAGATCACGCTGGACCGCAACCCCAACTGGGACCCGAACACCGACCCGGTCCGGCACCAGTACCCGGACCAGTTCGTCTGGTCCTTCGGCCCGACCGCGGACGCCGCCAACAACCGGGTGATCGCCGACAACGGCGCCGACCAGAGCGCGCTCGCCTTCAACGCCGTACCCGCCTCGCTGGTCGCCAAGGTGGCCGGGGACGCCGCGCTGAAGTCGCGCACCATCCTCTCGCCGACGCCGAGCGCCAACCAGCTCGTCATCAACAACCAGCGGGTCAAGGACCTCAAGGTTCGCCAGGCGCTCAACTACGCCATCGACCGGGAGGGCATGGTCAAGGCGCTCGGTGGCCAGAACGTCGCCGCCCCCCTGACCACGCTGATGCCGCCGGCCACGATCGGCTACAAGGCGTACGAGGCGTACCCGGCGGGCCCGAACGGTGACGTCGCGAAGGCCAAGGAGCTCCTCGGCGGGCAGACGCCGGAGCTGGTCCTCGGTGTCGCCGACAACTCGACCGAGCAGCAGCAGGGCGCCCAGCTCAAGGCCAACCTGGAGCGTGCCGGCTTCAAGATCACGCTGCGGAACATCTCCGACGACGCGAAGCTCGACGAGATCAAGAAGAAGGACAACCCCTGGGACCTGTACATCGGTAACTGGGCGGCGGACTGGCCGAGCGGCGCGGCGATCCTGCCGGTGCTCTACGACGGCCGCACCATCAAGGCCGAGGGCAACAGCAACCAGTCGTACTTCAACGATCCGACGATCAACGCCGAGATGGACCGCATCCTGGCGCTCGCACCGGCCGACCAGGGCCCGGAGTGGGCCAAGCTGGACGAGCGGATCATGAAGGAGTACGCGCCGGTGGTGCCGATGTACGTCGACGTGGCCTACCACGTGCACGGCTCGAAGGCCGGCGGTGTCTTCGTCTCCAGCGTCTTCGGCTACCCGTCGTTCGTCAACGCGTACGTGAAGCCGTAGCGCAGGCAGGCAGGGGCCCTCTTCCGACAGCGTCGTCGGGAGGGGGCCCTCGCCGTTCTGCCGGCGGGTGGTCCTTGCCGCGCGATGATGGCCATGTGAAGCCCATCTACCCCGATGACGGCGACGTCGATCGGAACGCCGTACCCGGCCTGCGCCCCGTACCTCCGGACGACGCGACGTCGGTCACGGTCGATGTCGACGGAGAGACGTTCTCCCTCCGCCCGAATGAGTGCGACGGCACCGACTACACATGGCTCAGCGGACCGAGGCCCGGCTACGGATTCGGTGTCGGTCCGACGCGCGGCCTGTCGCTCGACGAGCACAGGGAGAACATCCGCGACTACCTGGCCATGGTCGATCCCGCCACCGGGCGGATCGAGGACGACTGACATGAAGCCTCGGCTACAGATCTTGGACAGTTTCCGTTACGTGCTAACGGAAACTGTCCAAGATTGCGAGTTGCGGTGAGCGAGGAACGGCTCGGCCATCTTGCCGAGGCGCGGTCTTCGTCTGCAGCGTCTTCGGCTACCCGTCGTTCGCCAACGCGTACGTGAAGCCGTAGGTCACACCGTGGATAGGCAGGGTCCCCGCTCGACAATGCCGCCGGGCGTGCTGGGCATCCGTGCACCTGGGAACCTGTTCGATGCGGTGCCAGGGCGTGCGGTTGGTTCAGTGGAAGGGCGTTGACGGCCGGCTCTGTCGCTCGCCGTCGACGAAGAGATCGACTTTCTCGTTGTAGAAGGCGATCAGGCCGGCGATCGGCAGGAGTGCGGCGGTCGGGAAGTCGTACGACCAAGCCAGGTCCGGGTGGGTCTGGTCATCGATTCGGACGGACCAGTAGTCGCTGATCTGGCCCTTGTACGGGCAGGCGGTCCTCGTCGGCGACGCCACGAGGTGCTTGAAGTTCACGTCGGTCCGGTTGAGGTAGTAGCGGGGCGGCAGACCGGTTTCGAAGACCAGCACGGGCGATGTCGACTCGGCCAGGACGACGCCTTCCAGTTCCACCCTGACGCTGCGGGTGGAACGCACCGCGTCCACCCGCGCGAACGGGTTCCGGGGGTGCACGAAGACCTCTTCGTCCTCCTCGAACCAGGCATCCATGGCTGCCCAGTCGAACCGGATCGTGTTCGCCAACCCGGCAAGCGCGTCGTCCCCGTACAACCGCCCGCACGAAGGACGGACCGTCTCGCCGACCTGCAGCCCGTGCAGCCGTGCGGTCCCGCGCCGGGTCACCTCGGTGTGCTCGCCCTCGATCAACAGGTCGCGATTCAGGTCGTCGACGGGGATGTAGTACTGCGGGAAGAACGGCCATTCCCACACGTACAACGCCCGCGTGGTTTCCAGTACCTGCTCGCCGCCGAGGAAGGCTCGGATCCGGCGAGGCACCGGCTCGATGTGGTCGACCGGGACGATCATCTTCGGATAATCCGACACGCTGTCCTCCCGTGATGTGACGGCCGGCTCGGGCAGGCGCCGGCTCAACGATCAGGGTGGCCCCCGCGTCGTCACATGCGTTTGTTGCAGAGACCGTAACCGATCTCGCCTAACGTGACGAGTCCTTCGCGGCAGAGGTTTGTGGCGCCGGGAGTACCACTCGCTCCTGGACCCGAGTGCGATCTTGGAAGTGCGGCCGCTCACCCCAGGTGCGTACGGAGGAATTCCAGCTCCAGCGAGAGCAGCCGCTCGGCGGTGCCGTTGGCAGCCATGTGGTGGCGCCGGTCAGCGGCAGCGCGGCGCGAGTCCTGTCGTAGCCGGGATCTAGGTTTGGCGGCGTGAGCATGAACGGCAACTGGCTGCGCGTCTCGCCAGACGAATTGGAGCGGGCCAAGGCAGACCTCGGCTGGGCCTACGAGCACGCCATGAGCGCGCGGGACGACAACTCCGAACGCTGGACCGGCACCGACAGGGCGTGGCACGGGCTCGACTTCCTCCTCGACCGGCTCGGCTTCGAAGTCCCGCTGGTCCTCGGCGCGGAGAGCTTTGTGGAGTTGCCGGACGTCGAACCCGACAGCGACGAGATGTTCGACTTCCTGGAAAACCTCGAAGACGACTGGGGCTACGGGCCGCCCTCCTACCTCACCCCGTCGCAGGTGACGGTCGCGGCCTCGCAGCTGGCCGCGCTCACCCAGGAGACCCTGATCGGGGGTGTCGACCCCCAGGAGCTGAAGTTGGCCGAGGTCTACCCACAGACCTGGGAAGAGCCCGGCGAGCTGGCGTGGGTGGCCCACTATCTGCCCGGCGTCCAGACCTTCTTCGCCGCGGCCGCCAGTGACGGCGACGCGGTGATCTGCTGGCTTGACTGAGTTGTGCTCGGCTCTGTGCGAACCTGGCCCGACGTCATCGTGCACAACGACGATCCCCGCTGCCAACCTGGGAGATCCGGGCATGCTGAGCGGATGGCATCCGTGCTGACGCGACCGACACTGTTCCTGACGGTGGGGCTCCCGTGTACCGGAAAGACCACTGCCGCCCGGCAGATCGAGGTCGAGCAGGAGGCACTTCGTCTGACCAAGGACGAGTGGGTGAAGGCTCTCTACGGGGTCGAGAATCCGCCTGCGGCCTCGGACGTGATCGAGGGACGACTCATCGAGATCGGGCTGCGCGCCCTCGAACTCGGCACCAATGTCGTGATCGACTTCGGCCTCTGGGGTCGGGACGAGCGCTCCGCCCTCCGGCAGGCAGCGGCCGACCTCGGCGTGGCGGTGGAGCTGCGCTACTTCGAACTCACCCCGGCCGAGCAGCGCAGACGGCTCGACCAGCGCCAGGCCGACGCGCCCCACACGACGTGGCCGATGTCCGACGCGGAACTCGCCGACTGGGCCGCCCGCATCGACATCCCGACGCCGGGCGAGCTCGACGGCAGCGAGCCCATCGACGAGCCGCCGGCCGGGTTCGCGACGTGGCACGAGTGGCGAACCCACCGCTGGCCGCCGACGGTCTGACAGCCCCGGCGGGACCCGAGGGGCGTTTTCGACGGTCGCGCCGACACGGCGGCCGCCTACACTCGACGACATGCTCAGGGACCGGGACGACCGGCTCCCGGACGGACGCCGGCTGGCCGTCGATTGGCTCGACCAGATCCGGGCCTACCGCTGAGCAGACCTGCGCCACGGGCGGCAGACGAGCGCTGACCACCGCTCGGACTACGACGAGGCTGCGGACGAGGTGGCGGAGAGCCTAATCGGGCGACGTGTTGTACCGGTCGAGCGTCGTCTTCGATGTGGAAGCATCTCGGAAGGTCAGTTCCCATGGGCCGGTATTGACGTCCATGTCCTTGCCGAACCCGACCCATTTTCCGGCCATCCGCCGGCCGGTGGGCTCGACCAGGAGCTGGATGGCGCCGTGGTAGCGAGTGCCCCGGTAGTAGCCGGCCGGATCGGTCTGCTCCACCCAGGTGCCGGTGACCACGGCACCGTCGACGGTGAGATCCATCGACAGTGACGATGCGGCTGAGCCGGGAAGGCTGCGCACCGTCAGTCGATCGCCGTGCTGGAGCACGACCACGAAGTGCTGCCCGGCGAATGATTCTCCCCGGCCGCTGGAGTGGAATTGGTAGCGGCTGAGCCAGATACCCTCGTACGACGCGTGGACCGCGAGTGGCTTGGGCGTCGGCGTGGCCAGATCGGACATGGGTGAGGTCACGTCGTGCCCACCGTGTTGGTCGTCGACTGCGCGGCCGTCGGGAATCGCAGCGAAGCCGAGGAGCGAGACCGGCAGGCCGGTGACGACCTCCAGGGCGCGGGCATACATGGGTCGTGGCGCGGCGATCGCGCCAGACTCCCAGCGTTGGACGAGTCTCTTGTTGGCATCGTTGGGCTCGCCGACGCGTCGACCGGCGGCCTGGAGCGCGCGGGCGAAGTCGTCCTGGCTCATACGCATCCCGGTGCGGACCGCGCGTAGGGCGGTGTTCGGGGCATTCATGTTCGCCACAATAGCGGTGCGTCGCCTTAATGTCGCCGGGAATGTGCCCGTTATGACCCCTCACATGCCGCTGCATCAGATGACAGTGCAGCGTCATTGTGGATTGCATGCGACGGCCGAGCCGGCCGGTGCCACCAGCAGCGGAGGCGATGATGTCCAACTCTGACGACGAGGTGGTCAGTCGTGGCGAGCAGATCGACGCCGACGAACGGGAAGCGGCCAAACGCCGGTTGCTGGCGCAGGCCGAGTCGGAGCGGATACCGGTGGAGGAGACGACTCGGGCGGTGCCGGATCGGCGGTGGCGTCGTGGGCGGTGATCCGGTTCCGATCGGTCGACGGGTCGCCTACCTGCGACCGGGCGGCCGGTGACCTGCTGGGCGAGGCAGCCGAGCTGGCCGCTGGGGTGGGCGACGGACACGATCACCACCGGACGGCGTTCGGGCCGACGGCCGTCGAGCTGGCGCGGGTCACCGCCGCGGTGGAGCTGGGGGACGGCTCGCGGGCGGTCACCCTGCATCGGGAGGCGATCCGGCGGGACGGCTGGCGGTGGCTGCCGGTCGAGGACCGCGCGGCACACCTCATCGACGCGGCGCGCGCCCACCTCCAGACGAACGACCCCGGCAACGCGGCCCGGCTTCTGGTGCGGGCCGACAGCATCGCGCCGGCCGAGATCCGCCACCGGCCGTCGGCGCGGGACGTCGTCGCCCACGCCGCCCGTCACCCGGACGCCCCACCCACGATCACCCAGCTCGCCATCAACCTCGGGGTGCTGTGAGCGTGACGGTCCAACCCCGATGGGTACGGTGGGTCAGCTCCAGCAAGGAGTGGGCGTCTCCGACACTGACCGCGCCGCATGGCGGCCCTCGCGAAATGAGGACGGTGCAGACCGTGGACCACGGCACCCGCGACGAGTTGCTCGGTCGCCTGGCCGAGGCGGTCGGGTCCGTCACGGTCGTGCACCCGACGCGGGTCGCGGTCGACGGGCCGCCCGCCAGCGGTAAGACCACCCTCGCCGACGAACTGGCCGTCGTCCTGCGCGGGCAGGGTCGCGACGTCATCCGGGCGACGATCGACGACTTCCTCTTTCCCCGGGCGCGGCGCTATCCGCGCGGCGAGTACTCGGCCGAGGGCTGCTACCACGACACCCACGACAACGACGCGCTCAACCGGGTGCTGCTCGATCCGCTCGGCCCGAACGGAGATCGACGTTTTCAGCACGCGGTGTACGACCGCGCCACGGACACCGTGCTGTCCCCGCCGGTCACCACCGCTCCCGTCGACGCCGTGCTGGTCTTCGACGGCGTCTTTCTCCTGCGTCCGGAACTGATCGACCGGTGGGACCTGCGCATCTTCCTGTCGACGGACCTCGAGAGGACCGTGGACCGTGCCGTGCTCCGGGAGCGGTTGTCACCCCGGGCCGACGTCGAACGACGCTGGCGCGAGCGGTACATCCCCTCCCAGCAGCTCTACTTCGCCACCGTCCACCCGACTCGGCACGCCGACGTCGTCGTGCACAACGATCGGCCCAGGCAGCCGGCCTGGGAGAGCCGAACGCGTTGACCGCAGTACAGTGCTCGGCTGTGCGCTCGTCCGACATCCTCGAACAGCTCGACGTCGCAGCCGACAAGTTTCGTTTTCCGGACCTCGACAACGGCTACTCCTACGCCGTCGACGCCCGGCTGCACGGATATCGGGACGCGGGGGGCTGGGCCCTCCGGCTTCATCGGCCTCGTCGCCTCCCTGGCGCTGCTGCTGCCGACGCTGGCCGTCGCGGTGCGACGCCTGCACGACACCGACAAGACGGGGTGGTGGTTGCTGATCGCCCTGGTGCCGATCGTGGGCGCCATCGTCCTGATCGTGTCCTTCGTGCTGGAGAGCACGCCCGGAGCCAACCGGTTCGGTCCCAGCCCCAAGGGCTGACCCCGTCCGCCAGCGGGGATCGGCGGGCTACCCCCGTTCTGGCAGCGCTGCCAGAACGGGGGTAGCCGCTCACCGTCGATACGTGTACGCAGGAAGTCCAGTTCCAGTGGGGGCAGCCTCAGCTGTCAAGCGGCGGCCACGGTGAGTGTCTGGTGCAGTGCGGCCAAACCATCCCGGTAGATGCCGTGGAACAGGGCGATGGCCTCTTCGTCGCTGACGCCGACCGGCGTGAAGGTTCCTGACCACTGCACGCGGGCGCTGTTCTGTTCAGCTACGGCGTGCACGCTGAGGGTGGAGAAATAGTCGGTGACGGGAAAGGGGGCCTTAAGGATGGAGTAGCTGTAGGTGCGTGCCGCATTGTCGAAGGCTTCGAGACGCTCCACGATGACGCCGCCGTCCTCGTTCGTGAGGGTGCGGACGCGTCCACCCTCGCTGAGTTCGCTGCTCGGGATGTAGGGCAGCCATTCGGGAAGGGAGTCAAAGCCGCCGATGAGCTGCCAGGTGCGGTCGGGCGAAACGGGAACGTCGATGAATTCAGTCGCTGTGGCCACGGGAATCTCCTGAGGAACTGAGTCAGAGAGGGGATGAACGGTCAGGCGGCGGGTACGGGCGCGGAGTCGGCGATCAGCTTCTCCTCCCGGAGGGCCGTCCAGAAGGCAGCCGGCACCGTCTCGTTGAGGGCGGCCACGTCTTCCGCGATGCGGCTGGGCTTCGTGGCACCGGGGATCGCGGCAACCGTGGCCGGGTTGGCGAGGACGAACTGCAGCGCGGCGGCCTTGACGGTAATCCCGTACCGCTCGGCTAGTGCCTTGATCCGCGTCACCTTCTCGATGATGGCTGCAGGTGCCTGCTGGTACTCGAAGTGCGTACCGCCGGCAAGGATTCCCGAGCTGTAGGGGCCACCGACGACGATGTCCACGCCCTGGGCCGCAGCGGCCGGCATCAGGCGCTGCAGAGCATGGTCGTGGTCCAGGAGGGTGTAGCGGCCGGCGAGGAGGAAGGCGTCGGGCTTGGGCTCGTCAAGATCGAGGGTGATTTCCAGGGGCTCCACCCGGTTGACACCCAGACCCCATGCCTTGATGACACCCTCGTCACGCAGCCTCTGTAGGACGCGGAAGGCACCCGTGCGGGCCGACTCGTAGACGGCCAGCCAGTCGTCCCCGTAGAAGTCCTGGGCTACGTCGTGCACCCAGACGATGTCGAGGCGGTCGGTCTTGAGGCGCTTGAGGCTGTCGTCAATGGAGCGCAGGGTGGCGTCGGCGCTGTAGTCGTTGAGGACCTTGTTCGGGCGGCCGTGCTCGAAGAGGCCACCCTTCTCGCCCAGGTCGCGGGTGGCTGGATCTTCGATCTCGTCGAGGATGACGCGGCCGACCTTGGTGCTGAGGACGTACTCGTCGCGCGGGTGCTCTGACAGCACGTTGCCGAGCCGGATCTCGGCGAGGCCCGCGCCGTAGAACGGTGCCGTGTCGAAGTAGCGGATGCCCTGGTCCCATGCGGCATCGACGGTGGCCGCCGCCTCTCCGTCGGGAATGTCGCGGAACATGTTGCCGAGCGGCGCGGTGCCGAATCCGAGTGCACCAGGAAGGACGGACTTGATCGACATGATGTGAGCCTCTTAATGTAAATTCGTACGATACATGAACAATTGTACGATTGACCGGTTGTGCGAGTCCAAGATTATGATCCACTCATGAGACTGTCCAAGACTTACCACGACTTACTTGAGTCCTGCGAGGTCCTACATGCTTGACCTCCGACAACTCCGGTACTTCGTGGCCGTCGCCGAGGCCGAGCACGTCGGACGGGCCGCCGACCGGCTGCACATGTCCCAGTCGCCACTCAGCCGGCAAATCGCCCAGCTCGAAAAGAGCCTGGGCCTCACCCTCTTCGAGCGGAGTCAGCAGCGCATCCGCCTGACCTCCGACGGCCGTCTCTTCCTGACTGAGGCCCGCGCTCTACTGCGCCACGCGGACAGGCTGGAGAACCTTGGCCGGCGGCTCGGCCGCGGCGAGGAGGGTGGGCTGTGCATCGGTTACGTGACCGACGCCATACACACCGGCATCCTGCCCACTGCTCTTCGCGTCCTGCGTGAGGAGCGTCCGGAGATTCATGTCGCGCTGTACGACCAGGAGTCGACCGAGCAGTTCGAAGGCCTACGCCAGCGCAGTCTGGACATCGCACTGGTCCGCACGCCGCCACCCGAGGACGATCCGGATCTGAAGGCGTACCCCCTCCTGACAGATCCGCTGCTGCTCGCGCTTCCCGCCAGTCATCTCCTCGTTGCGCAGGAGAAGCTGATGCCCGACGACGTTAACGGGCAGCCGTGGATCGCGGTTGGCGACTCGCAGGACCGGGGCTGGCGTGACACGTTTGTCACGTCATGCCTGGCCTACGGCTTCACACCGGACATCCGCCTCGACGCGGCCGATCCGCTCACGGCACTGGGCCTGGTCGCCTCCGGTCTCGGCCTCGCGCTCGTTCAGCGGAGCATGGTCCGGAGCATGGTCGAGGGCATCGTTGTGCGGGAACTCCCCTGGTACGGGGGAGCCGTGCAACTGTGGGCGGCCTGGCACCGGGTCGATCTTCGGCCCGTCGTGGCGTCATTCCGCGAAACAGTCCTCGCGGGACAGGGCGCAACCTGCGCGGAGGCAAACACGGCGGTTCCCGACAGGTAGTTTCCCTGGCGCGGATCCTGGCCGCTCACCGCAGGTGCGTACGCAGGAATTCCAGCTCCAGTGGGAGGAGCCGCTCGGCGGTGCCGTTCGCGGCCATGTGCGTCGCGCCGGTCAGCGGCAGTACGGCGTGTGGGCGGCCGGACGACAACAGCGCGGCCGACAGCCGCAGCGTGTGCGCGGCCACCACGTTGTCGTCGGCCAGCCCGTGTACCAGCAGCAGCGGGCGAGCCTGGTCCGGGCCGGTGATCCGCTCGGCGGCCAGCTCGATGAGCGAGTGGTGGGCGTACACGTCCATGCCGTCCTCGGGCAGGCCGAGATACCGCTCGGTGTACGCGGTGTCGTACAGCGTCCAGTCGGTCACCGGAGCGCCCGCGATGCCGCACTTGAACAGCTCCGGGTGGCGGAGCACCGCCAACCCGGCCAGCCACCCGCCGAACGACCAGCCGCGTACGGCCACCCGACCCAGGTCCAGGTCCGGGTGTTTGCCGGCGAGGGCGGTCAACGCGTCGATCTGGTCGGTCAGGATGACGTCGGCCAGTCGCCGGTGGATCGCCTTCTCGAACGAGGGGGCCACTCCCGGCGTACCCCGGTTGTCGATCGTGACGACGGCGAAGCCGGCGTCGGCCCACCACTGCCGCTCCAACCACGCGGCCCGCGCCGCCACCACCTCCTGGTGGCCCGGGCCGCCGTAGATGTCCAGCAGCACCGGCAGCCGCCGGCCCGTCACGTGGTTGTCCGGGTAGAGCACCGCCGCCGGCAGCCGCCGGTCGGTCACCCGTTCCAGCAGCGGCAGCGGAGAGTACGGCGGGTCGGCGGCCAGAGATCGCAGCTCGGCCACCTCCTGCCCGCCGCGCGACACCGTCCAGCGCACCCCGGCGTGGTCCAGCGACGCCGTACCGACCACCAGCACGTCCCCGCCGACGGCCGCCGTGTGCCAGCCCGGGTCGGTGGTGAGCCGCCGGGCGTCCACCCCACCGCCGATCGTCGTACGGACCCGGAACAGGTGCCGCTCGCTCGGCTCCCCGTCACTCGCCTCCACCAGCAGGTCGGCGGGACCGCTGACGGCCGGGAGTCGACCCACCACCCGCCGCACGTAGAGCGAGGGTGGGGTGAGCAGCGTGCCATCGGCGAACAGGCAGCGCGCGTCGTAGCCGTCGTGGGCCAGCTCGCCGCCGACCAGTACCCGGCCGTCGGGCAGATGCGCGGGAGTGCCGGCGATCGGCTCCACCCAGCGCGGGTCGGCCAGCTCGGCGTGGACCTGGGTCTCGCCGGTGCGTGGGTCCACCGCGAGCACCAGCCCGTGCTGCTGCGAGCGGCGCAGCACGGTGATCAACGGGCTGCCCTCCGCCCAGCTCACGCCGGCCAGGTACGGGTAGGTCTCGCGGTCCCAGTGCACGTCGACCCAGCCGTCGTCGAGGTCGAGCAGGTGCAGGCTCACCTCGGCGTTCGGGCCGCCGGCCCGGGGGTACGCGACAGCCGTCGGCGGGTGGCCCGGCTCGGCCGGGTCGTGCAGGTACCAGCGGTCCAGCCGGGACTCGTCCACCCGGGCGGCGAGCACCATGCGCCCGTCCGGAGCCCACCAGTAACCCCGGTACCGCCCGAACTCCTCGGCCGCGATGTGCTCGGCCAACCCCCAGCTCACGCCCGCGTCCTCGCCGGCCAGCAGGGTGTCGGTGCCGTCGGCGTCGATCACCCGCAGCTCACCCCGGCGTACGCCCTCGGCCGCGTCGGTCACGTAGGCCAGGCGTTCGCCGGTCGGATCGGGTCGAGGGTCCAGCACCGGGCCGACGGCGGCCACCTCCACCACGTCGCCGTGCACCAGGTCGGCCCGGAACAACCGGCCGGCCAGCGCGAACACGGCCACGCGGCCGGCGGCGTCCAGCGCGTACGAGCCGATGCCGGCGGCGGTGAGCCGGAGTCGCTCCCGCAACGCCCGCTCACCGGGGGACAGCGCCCGGAGGTCTCCGTCGGCGCCCAGCAGGGTCGCCGGATCGGCCACCAGGTGTTCCTCGCCGGTCGCCACGTTCAGCAGCCACAGGGCGTCGGCCGGATCCTCCGGGCCGGCGGAGCGCAGGAAGATCACCCGGGAGCCGTCCGCGGCTACGGAGACAGCCCGTGGCGCGCCGTGGCTGAACCGGCGGGTACGGGCGGCCAGCTCCGGAAAGTCCACAGGCCAAATCGTAGAGCCGCGCCGGGCGTGATGTGGCCGACCTGGGCGGACGCGTCGAACGACCCCGGGGGAGAACCGCCGGTTAGAGTGACCGTCGTGACGACGCTGCCCGACCGCCGCCTGCTACTGGTCCACGCGCACCCCGACGACGAGTCGATCGGCACCGGCTCGACCATGGCCCACTACGCCGCCACCGGCGCACACGTCACGCTGGTGACCTGCACGCTCGGCGAGGAGGGTGAGATCCACGTACCGGCGCTCGCGCAGCTCGCCGCCGCCGAGGCCGACCAGCTCGGCGGGTACCGGGTCGCGGAGCTGGCCGCCGCCTGCGCGGCGCTCGGCGTCGCCGACCACCGCTTCCTCGGCGGCGCCGGTCGCTACCGCGACTCGGGCATGATGGGCCTCGCGACGAACGAGCACCCCCGGGCCTTCTGGCAGGCCGACCTCGACGAGGCCGCCGGGCACCTGGTGAAGATCATGCGAGAGGTACGTCCGCAGGTGCTGATCACCTACGACCCGAACGGCTTCTACGGCCACCCCGACCACATCCAGGCGCACCGGGTGGCGATGCGCGCCGTCGAGCTGGCAGCGGTCGAGGGCTGCGCCCCGGCCAAGGTCTACTGGACGGCTATGCCGCTCAGCGTGCTGGAGGCCGGCATGGCGCACTTCGCCGAGTCCTCGGACAACCCGTTCGCCGGCATCCAGGACCTGGCCGAGCTGCCCTTCGGCACCCCGGACGAGCAGATCGCCGCCCGGATCGACGGCACCGACCAGCACTCGGCCAAGGAGGCGGCGATGCGGGCGCACGCCACCCAGATCCCGGCAACGTCGTGGCTCTACTCCATCGCCGGCAACTTCGGCGGCGAGTTCATGGGGGTGGAGTTCTTCACCCTGGCCGTGGGCGAGAAGGGTCCGGGCGTCGGCCCGTACCGCTGGGAGGACGACCTCTTCGCCGGGCTGTC
The DNA here is from genome assembly GCF_040608495.1 of Micromonospora sp. NPDC005174. Lineage (NCBI taxonomy): Bacteria > Bacillati > Actinomycetota > Actinomycetes > Micromonosporales > Micromonosporaceae > Micromonospora > Micromonospora sp. NPDC005174. The sequence continues at coordinate 25,625 of NZ_JBEXIJ010000007.1, forward strand.
TCAGGAGGCCGACGTGGATCGCTCCCCGGTCGCGGCGGCCGGCCTCCGGTGACGCTGCCCGCCGCGCCGATGTCGCTCCTGAACGACCAGGACGCCCCGCCACCGGCGGGGCCGCCGCCGCGACTGCTGGACCTGGGCCTACGGGTGGCCGGCGCGATCGTCGTGGTGGTGGCCGGCGTCGTGACGGGGGTGTTGGAGCTGCTGCTGGCCACCCTCCGGGTCGGCGGGCAGCTCATCGGGTTCTCGGTGCTGCTCGCCGTCGGCGCGAACATCGCGCTGAGCTGGTTCGCGCACGAGGTGGTCGGCCGTCGCTGGGCGGTGGCGCTGCCGGCGGTGCCGTGGTTCGCCCTGATGGCGGTGGCCGCCATCCGCACCACCGAGGGCGATCTGCTGCTGTCCGGCGACAACTGGGTCGGCCTGGCGATGATCGTGGTCGGCGCGATGACGTTCGCCGTGATGGGTTTCCGGCAGATCCTCGCCCCGCCGAACACACTCGGCGGCTGGTGACGTCACACAGGTACGGGTGGTAGATATTCCTGCCAGGGAAGCGGCCCCGCGAAAAGGGGCGTACGGCAGGAGGTCGTGCGATGGACAGACGGTGGCGTGATGTCGGGGTGCTCACGGGAGCGTTGTTCGCGGTCAACGTGGTCGCCCGGCTGATCACCCGATTCGGCTTCGACAGCGACGACGCTGCCGCCGACCGGGTGTCACTGGCGATGTTCGTGGTGATCGGGTTGATCCTGGCTGTGGTGGCGTTCCGCTGGGGTAGCCGGCGACCGCTGGCCGACTGGGCGGCCGACATGGTCCTCGTGGTGGGGGCCGCGATGGCCCTGACCGTGCTGGTCGGGCCGCTGCTGGTCGGCCACAGCCCGTTCGCCGGCGGTGCGGGTACGTTCTTCGCCCAGATCTGGCTCTACCTGCTCGCCACCGGCGCAGGGGTGCTGATCGGATACCTGGTGCTCACCGCGCTCGGCCGCGACTATCGCTCTCGGCAGCTCAAGCGCTACGCCGAGGTCAAGGCCGCCAAGCCCCGCCGGGTGGTCCGCCGCTGACCGTCGGGCACCACCCAGAACCTCGCGTCGATCTTGCACTTCCGGTTGTCGGGATGAGCGGAATGCCCCTTACGTCGCCACACAAAGTGCAAGATCGACGAGCGGGGGGTCAGCTCGGGGCGACCCGCGTCAGGTAGGTGTGGTGGGTGACGAAGCCGAGCGTCCGGTAGAGCGCTGTCGCCGCCGTGTTGCGCTGCTCCACCTGGAGGAACGCGTGGGTCGCGCCGAGCGAGGCGCCCCATGCGGCCAGGGCGTCGACGACGCGCCGGGCCAGCCCCTGACGGCGTGCGGGCGGGAGCACCTCGATCAGGCTCAGGCCCAGCCAGCGGCCCTCGCCGGTCACCGTGCCACGGCCGATCGCCACCAGCGCGCCGTCGACGTACACGTGGGCGAAACAGACCTGGTCCACGGCGGTGAGCACGTGCCGGGCGGCGTCCGGTAGACCCCCCTTGCGGCCGGCGGCGACCGCCAGCCACTCCGCGCTCGGCGCGGTCGCCAACTCCAGGACCGTGTCGACGGCGGGAGCGGCGGTGACCGCGAGGGCTGCCAGAGGGAGCGGCGCGGTCTGGACGAGTGTCGGCGGGCGGGTGCCCCAGCCGCGTTCGTCGAGCTCGGCGCCGACCGGCGCGGCGAGCGGCAGCGGCGTGTTGATCATCGCGGGTTGGTCCCGCTCGGCGTACCAGCGCTCGACCGCGTCCACCGCCGCCGGCAGGGGTCGGTCCGGGTCGCCGATCGGCAGCGCCGAGTTGGCCCGACCGGTCCACCCCTCGGCCGAGCGCAGCAGCCAGTCACCGAGGTGGCCGCGCGTCGGGGCCGGCCACGCCTCGTCGGCGGCCCGCTCCAACGCCACCACCGCGGCGGCGGTCGGCCTGCGGGTCGGCGGCACCCGCTTGGCCCGGTGCACCTGCGCCACCGGAACGCGCAGCGGCCCCTGCGCCGTGGCGAGGGTGAGATGAGTCTCGCTCAACTCCACCAACTCGCCGAGAGCGTCGGAGAACAGCGGTCGGCCTTCGCGAATCCCCACAATCCGGCGGACCACGATCCGATGTCCCACATCCTGCTGTCGGAGCACGATCGACCCCCTCCCCGGCGAGATACTAGGCTCTTACCGTCGCGGGAGATCGCGGCGCGTCTTGCGGAGGAGAAGACCGGTGACCTACATCATCGCCGAGCCGTGCGTGGATGTGCTCGACAAGGCATGCATCGAGGAATGCCCGGTCGACTGCATTTACGAGGGCAACCGGATGCTCTACATCCACCCCGACGAGTGCGTCGACTGTGGTGCCTGTGAGCCCGTCTGCCCGGTGGAGGCGATCTTCTACGAGGACGACGTCCCCGAGCAGTGGAAGGACTTCACCGGGGCGAACTACGAGTTCTTCGAGGACCTGGGCTCGCCCGGGGGCGCCTCGAAGATCGGCAAGGTGGAGAAGGACGCCACCTTCGTCGCCGCGCAGCCGCCGCGCGGCGAAGGCCACTGAACCGGCCCGCGCCGGTCTCGGCACGGCTGCCCGAGTTCACCTGGGACACCCTGGACGCCGCGGCCACCCTGGCCGCGGCGCATCCGGAGGGTCTGATCAACCTCTCCATGGGCACACCTGTCGACCCGGTCCCGGCGGTGATCCGGCAGGCGTTGGCGGACGCGTCCAACGCGCCGGGATACCCGCTGACCGCCGGCACCCCGGCGCTGCGCGACGCTATCGCGGCATGGGTCGCCCGAGCCTGTGGCGCGGGCGTCGACGGGCTGGGCGTGCTGCCGACCATCGGCTCCAAGGAGCTGGTCGCCTGGCTGCCCACCCTGCTCGGCATCGGCCCCGGCGACGTGGTCATCGTGCCGTCGATCGCGTACCCGACGTACGAGGACGGGGCCCGGCTCGCCGGCGCGACAGTGGTCCGCGCCGATTCGCTCACCTCGGTCGGTCCGACGCCGCGGGTCCGGCTGGTCTGGATCAACTCGCCCGGTAACCCGACCGGCCGGGTGCTGCCCGCGGCGCACCTGCGCAAGGTCGTCGACTGGGCGCGGGAGCGCGGCGCGGTCGTCGCCAGCGACGAGTGCTATCTGCCGCTCGGCTGGTCGGCCGAGCCGGTCTCGGTGCTGTCCCCGCAGGTCTGCGGCGGCGACTACACCGGGGTGCTCGCCGTGCACTCGCTATCCAAGCGGTCCAACCTTGCCGGCTACCGGGCCGGGTTCGTGGCCGGCGATCCGGCTCTCGTCGCCGAGCTGCTCAAGATCCGCAAGCACGCCGGCATGATCGTGCCCGCGCCGGTGCAGGCCGCGATGGTGGCGGCCCTGGGGGACGAGCAGCACGCCGCCGAGCAGCGGGAGCGCTACCGTGCCCGGCGTGAGGTGCTGAGCGCCGCGTTCACCGAGGCCGGTTTCACGATCGAGCACTCGGAGGCGGGCCTCTACCTCTGGCTGACCCGCGACGAGGACTGCTGGGAGACGGTCGACTGGCTGGCCCGGCGTGGCATCCTGGTCGCCGCCGGCGTCTTCTACGGCCCCTCCGCCCAGCGGTACGTCCGGGTGGCGTTGACCGAGTCCGACGAGCACGTCGCCGCGGTCGCCGGCCGACTGCGGGCCTGACCCGGGGCGCCCGGCGATGACCGACGGCACGACCGTCCCGACGCCGGATGCCCCTGCCACCACGTCGACCGGCAGTCCGACACAGGGCCGCCGGGAGGCGGACGGGCCGTACGCCCGGCTGCGGGTGGCGGTGGTCGGCACCGGTCTGATCGGCGGTTCGGTGCTGTTGCGGCTGCGCGACGCGGGCCTCGACGTGACCGGCTGGGACCCCGATCCGGTCACCCGGGAGCGCACGCGGGCACGAGGTGTGTCGGCCCCCGACGCGGTCGAGGAGGCCGTGTCCGGTCGGGACCTGGTCTTCCTCTGCGGCCCGCTGCCCACCCTCGCCCGAACGCTGGCACAGGTCGCCGAGGTGACCGCGCCGGGCTGCGTGCTGACCGACGTGGGCAGCACCAAGGCCGAGGTGGCCGAGGCCGCCGACCGGCTCGGGCTCACCGACCGCTTCGTACCCGGGCATCCGATGGCGGGGGCGGAGTCCGCCGGCCTGGCGGCGGCCTCCCCGTCGCTGCTCGCCGGTGCCGCCTGGGTGCTGTGCCCGTCGCCGGGTGCGGCGACGCTGGCCTTCCGCTGGCTGGCCGGGTTCCTGGTGGAGCTGTTCGGCGCCCGGGTGGTGCCGATGTCCCCGCCGGCGCACGACTCGGTCGCCGCACTCGCGTCGCACGTCCCGCACCTGCTGGCCGGCGCGCTCGCCGGGGCGACGCAGCGGTCGCCGCTGCGCGACGCGGTGTTGGCGCTGGCAGCGGGCAGCTTCTCCGACGGCACCCGGGTCGCCGGCACCCCGGCCGAGCGGACGGCCAACATGCTGCTCGGCAACCGCGAGCGGGTGTTGGACGAGTTGGCCGAGGTGCGCGTACTCCTGGACGAGCTGGCGGACGCGTTGCGAGCCGGCGACGCGACGGGGTTGACCGCCCGGTACGCGCAGGCCGGCGCGGCCCGGTCGGCGTTGCGGGGCCGCCGGTTCGTCCCGGCGGACCGGGAGTTTCCGGCCGGCGGTGACCATGCCGTCGAGGTGGCCTGGCTGCGCGAGCTGGGTGACGCCGGCGGCCATCTGACGGGCTGCCGGGTCGGTCCGGACGTCGTCTCCTACCCGGCGCTGCTGCCGCTGGCTGACTAGGCTGGCAGGCATGGCGACGGACGGCCCGGTGGTGCAGGTGCGCGGCGAGGTGACCCGGGAGGTGCCGCCCGAGCTGGCCCGGTTCGCGGTCACCGTGACGGCCCGTGGTCGGGACCGGGAGGCGACGCTCGCCCAGTTGGCCGAGGGGGCGGCCGCCGTGCGGGTGCTGCTGGACGGCTCCGAGCCGGCGGTGGCCCGGCGGGAGACCGGCGACCTGTGGGTCCGGCCGCAGACCAAGCGCTCGGGCGAACGGGTGGTGGGCTGGCTGGGCAGCGTCACCACCACCGTCACTGTCACGGACTTCACCGCTCTCGGCGAGCTGATGCTCCGGCTGGCCGACCAGGACCAGGTGCAGGTGGCCGGCCCCTGGTGGGAGCTGCGCCCGGACAGCCCGGCGCACCGCGAGGCGCGGCACGCCGCGATCGGCGACGCGTTGCTGCGCGCCCGGGAGTACGCCGGGGCGCTGGGCGCCCGCGTCACCGCGCTCATCGAGTTGGCCGACGTCGGTCCGGCCGACCGTCCGATGTTCGCCCGCGCGGCCGCCTTCGACGTCGGGGGCGGTGCCGGCGGTGTTCCCGAGCTGGAGTTGGACCCGCAGCCGCAGACCGTGCAGGCGGCGGTGCAGGCGCGGTTCACGATCAGCGATCCGGTGCTCGGCTGATGCCGCCGGCCGAGGTGTTGGCCGTCGACGAGCTGGTGGCGCGGGCGCGGTCGCTGGCCGACGCCGGCCCGCGGCAACTGCTCGGCATCACCGGCGCGCCCGGGGCCGGGAAGTCCACCCTGGCCGAGCGGATCGTCGCCGAGGTGGGGGCGAGCGCGCGGCTGGTACCCATGGACGGCTTCCACCTGGCTCAGGCGCAGTTGGTCCGGTTGGGCCGCGCCGACCGCAAGGGCGCGATCGACACCTTCGACGCCAACGGGTACGTCTCGTTGCTGCGCCGGTTGCGCCGGCTGGAGCCGACGTCGGTGTACGCGCCGGAGTTCCGCCGGGACCTGGAGGAACCGGTGGCCGGGGCGATCGAGGTGCAGCCGTCGGTCCGCCTCGTGGTGACCGAGGGCAACTATCTGCTCGTGCCGGACTTTCCGTGGCAGGAGGTCCGGACGTTGCTGCACGAGGCATGGTTCCTCGACCTGGACGCCGGGCTGCGCCAGCGCCGGTTGACCGCCCGGCACGAGGCGTACGGGCGGTCGCCCGAGGAGGCCCGCGCCTGGGCCCTGGGCAGCGACGAGGCCAACGCCGCTCTCATCACCCCGACCGCCGAGCACGCCGACCTGGTGGTGCGCCTGCCGGAAGCGCCGGAGGCGTGACCGCGCTCGCGGCCTGATCGACGCCGCCGAGCTGTCCCGGCTCAGGCCCCGTCGAGGTCGCGGACCGGTCGGGCCGGGTTGCCGACGGCGACGACGTTGGCGGGCAGGTCGCGGGTGACCACCGCGCCCGCCCCGACCACGGTGTTCGCGCCGATCGTCACTCCGGCCAGGACGATCGCGCCGCCGCCGAGCCAGGCGTTGTCGCCGATGGTGATCGGCTTCGCGGCCTCCCACTTGTCGCGGCGCGGGCCGGGCTGCACCGGGTGGGTCGGGGTGAGCAGTTGCACGTTCGGTCCCACCTGGACGTCCGCCCCGAGGATGATCGGGGCGACGTCGAGGAACACCGACTGGTAGTTGACGAAGCTGCGGGGTCCGATCCGGATGTTCCAGCCGTAGTCGCAGTAGAACGGCGGACGTATCCAGGTGTCGTCGCCCAGGTCTCCGAGCAGGTCACGGAGCGCCGCCAGTCGGGCCGTGGGGTCGGCCGCCGAGCTGGTGTTGAAGCGTTCCATCAACCGGGCGGCCCGGTCCAGGTCGGCGATGAGTTCGGGGTCGTCGGCGAGGTAGGGCTCGCCCGCCAACATCCGGTCCTTCATGGAGGTCACCCGGTCGATGATGCCGGCTGGGCTCGGAGCGGGTTGGCCGGTCCGTCATATTTTGGACGCCAATTTTGCATACCAGGTATGCAATTATGACGGGGGTCAATGTGCTTCCAGTGGTATCGACGCTCCACCGAGGAGGATCCGTTGCATCGACGCAGGAGAATCATCGCCGCAACCGCCGTGGCAGCTCTCACCCTGGGCAACCCGGCGGTCGCCACGGCCAGCCCACCGCGCACCCCCACCGCACCCGCCGCCGAGCAGTCCGCGAGCAGGGCCACCGGACAGACCGTCACCCTGCTCACCGGGGACCGGGTCACCGTCACCACATCCGGGTCCGCCTCCGTACGTCCCGGACCGGGGCGTACGCACCAGCGGTTCCTCACCACCCGCGACCGGGGCCACCTGACGGTGCTACCGCAGGACGCCCTGCCCCTGGTCCGAGCGGGCCGGGTCGACCGGCGGTTGTTCGACGTGACCGCGCTGATCGCCGCCGGCTACGACGACGCGCGCCGCGACAACCTGCCGGTGCTGGTCACCACCGGCGCGCAGGCCCGCAAGGGCACGGCCGCGCCGACGGGGCTCACGGTCACGACCGAACTGCCCGCCATCGGCGGGTTCGCCGCCACGGCCGACAAGCAGCGAGCCGCAGCGGTTTGGGCATCGCTCACCGGCACCGGCGCCCGCATCGGCACGGCGGGGGGCGCCGATCGGATCTGGCTCGACGGGCGACGGCAGGTCACCCTCGACCACAGCGTGCCGCAGATCGGCGCGCCCGCCGCGTACCAGGCCGGCTTCACCGGTCGCGGTGTCCGCGTGGCGGTGCTCGACACGGGCATCGACGCCAGCCACCCCGACCTGTCCGGTCGGGTCGCCGAGGCGGAGAACTTCACCGAGGCCGCCGACACCGACGACACGGTCGGCCACGGCACGCACGTCGCCTCGATCATCGCGGGTAGCGGTGCGGCGTCCGGCGGCAAGTACCACGGCGTCGCCCCGGATGCCACGCTGCTCAACGGCAAGGTCTGCGAGGAGTACGGCTGCCAGGACTCGGCGATCCTGGCCGGCATGCAGTGGGCGGCCGTCGATGCGCACGCCGATGTGATCAACATGAGCCTGGGCGGCACGGACACCCCCGACGTCGACCCGTTGGAGGCGGCGGTCGAGTCGCTGACCGCGCAGACGGGCGCGCTCTTCGTCCTGTCCGCCGGCAACGACGGTACGGACGGCTCGGTCGGCTCGCCGGGTAGCGCCGAGGCCGCGCTCACGGTCGGCGCGGTGGACCGCGACGACGCCCTCGCGGACTTTTCCAGCCGAGGCCCGCGCGTCGGCGACGGCGGGTTGAAGCCGGACATCACCGCACCAGGCGTGGAGATCGTCGCCGCTCGCGCCAAGAACGGACAGATCGGCGAGCCGGTGGGGGACGGGTACGTCGCGCTCTCCGGCACCTCGATGGCCGCGCCGCACGTCACCGGCGCGGTGGCACTGCTCGCCCAGCAGCACGGCGGATGGACGGCCACCCAGCTCAAGGCGACCCTGATGGCCTCGGCGAAGCCGCACCCGGAGCAGACGGCGTTCCAGCAGGGTGCCGGCCGCGTCGACGTGGCCCGGGCGATCACCCAGCGGGTGACCAGCACGCCGGTCAGTGTCTCCTTCGGTCAACCGGCCTGGCCGCACGACGACGACACCCCGGTCAGCCGGCAGGTCGACTGGCACAACGACGGCCCGGACGCGCTCACCCTCGACCTGACCCTGGAGGTGACCGGCCCCGACGGCCAGCCCGCCCCGGCCGGCATGTTCGCCCTCGGCGTGGGACGGGTCACCGTACCGGCCGGTGGAACCGCCGGCACCACGGTCACCGTGGACACCCGGGTCGGCACGGACGGCTACTGGACCGGCCGGATCGTGGCCCGCTCCGGAACCGCCGTCGCGGTCACCCCGGTCGCCGTCAACCGGGAGGTGGAGAGCTACCAGCTCACCGTCCGGCACCTCGGCGTCGACGGTGCGGCATCCGGTGAGTACGTGACCGCGCTTGTCGACCTGGACACCCTCGCCGGCCGCGACCTGTACGACCCGGACGGCACCGTCGAGGTCCGCGTACCCAGGGGGCGGTACGCGTTGGTCACCATCATCTTCAACGGACAGGAGGGCGCGGCCCAGCTGGCCCAGCCCGAGCTGGTGCTCGATCGCGACGTGACGGCCACCCTCGACGCCCGCAGGGCCCGGCCGGTGCGTACCACGGTTCCGGAGCGCTCGGCCGCACCGGATTTGGTCGAACTCGGCGCGAACTTCGTCAACCCCGACGACAGCGCCTACGGCTTCGGTCTGCTCGCGTTCGACTTCACCGGCCTGACCACCGGCAACATCGGTCGGGCGGTCTCCGGCGCACGGTTCTTCGGCACGGTGAGCAGTCAGTGGAGTAAGCCCGAGGCGGCCAGCAGCCCCTACCTGTACGCGCTCAGCGAGAAGATCCCCGGTCGGATGCCGACCGGCTTCGACCGGAACTACCGCGCACGGGACCTGGCCACGGTCACCCACGAGTTCCGGGGCGGGTACGCCGGGACGACCGCCGACCGGGTGGTCTACCCGCACCTCGAACCGGATCTGGGCGGCTGGGCCACGGTCCTGCCCACGGCGGTGCCGGGGAAGCGGGTCGAGCATTACAACACCAACGGCGTGCGCTGGTCCTCCGAGCTGACCTTCGGGGTGCCCACCGAGGATGGGTGGTCCGACATCAAGGCGATGTTCGTCTCCGATCCGACGGCGTACCGGGCCGGCCGGCACGTCCGGGAGACCTGGAACAGCGCGCCGTACGGGCCGTTGTTCCCGACGCCGCGTTGGCCGGGTCAGGGCGTCACCCGCCTCGGTGACGAGATCGCGGTCAGCCTCCCGCTGCACGGCGACGCCGACGGCCACGCCGGCGGATCGGTCGTCGACAGCGCACGGACCGCCCTCTACCGCGACGGTGTCCTGGTGCAGGAGCTGCCAGAGGCCGGGTACGGGCAGTTCACGGTGCCGCCGGGGGCGGCCGGCTACCGGTTGGAGGTGTCCGCGAAGCGGAGTTTCACCGACCTGAGCACCGAGGTCGGCGCGGCGTGGACGTTCCGGTCCGGGCACGTGCCCGGCGACGACTACCGGTACCTGCCGCTGTCGGCGATCCGGTTCACGCCGCCGCTCGATGACGACAACGCGGCGTCGGCCGCTGCCAGCCTGGTCATCCCGGTCCAGGTGCAGCGACAGCCCGGTGCACCCGGTTCGCGCGTCACCGCGCTCAGCGTGGACGTCTCCTACGACGGCGGGCGCACCTGGCAACCCGCGCGGGTCCGCAACGGCGGGCACGGGTGGACGGCCACCGTCCGGCACCCCGCCGGCCCCGGCTACGCGTCCCTGCGGGCCACCGCACGGGACGCCGCCGGCAACACGGTGACCGAACGGATCATCCAGGCGTACCGGTTGCGCTGAGGCGTACCCCTGTCGGGTCCGCGGCCGTGCGCCGCGGACCCGGCGGGGACGTCAGTCGTTGGCGTGCAGTGCGGCGTTCAGTTCGATGCCACGGCCGGTGCGCGGGCGGGCCTCCAGCGCGCCCGTCACCGAGTTGCGCCAGAACAGCAGCCCGTCCACGCCGGACAGCTCGCGGGCCTTGACCACCCGACCGTCCGGCAGCGTGATCTTGGAGGCGGCGGTGATGTAGCAGCCGGCCTCGACCACGCAGTCGTCGCCGAGGGAGATGCCCACGCCGGCGTTCGCGCCGACCAGGCTCCGCTCCCCGATGCTCACCTTCTCGGTGCCGCCACCGGAGAGGGTGCCCATGATCGAGGCGCCGCCGCCGATGTCGGAGCCGTCGCCGACCAGCACGCCCTGCACGATCCGCCCCTCGACCATCGAGGTGCCCGCGGTGCCGGCGTTGAAGTTGACGAAACCCTCGTGCATCACGGTGGTGCCGGCGGCCAGGTGGGCGCCGAGACGGACCCGGTCCGCGTCGGCGATCCGCACACCGGCGGGCACCACGTAGTCGGTCATCCGGGGGAACTTGTCCACGCCGTACACCGACAGGTGCCGGCCCGCCGCCCGCTCGATCACCCGCAGCTCGTCGACCCGCTCCGGCGGGCACGGCCCGGCGGAGGTCCAGGCCACGTTCGCCAACTTGCCGAAGATGCCGTCGAGGTTGAGCTGGTTGGGCCGCACCAGGCGGTGGGAGAGCAGGTGCAACCGGAGGTACGCGTCGGACGCGTCCTTGATCGGATCGTCCAGCGAGCCGATCACGGTGACCACCTGCACGGTACGCAGACCCGGCAGCGGCCGGTCGCCCAACGCTCCCGGCGGCAGGTCCAGCACGTCCGACTTGTCCTCGCCGTCGACCAGCGGCAGCTCACCCAGGCCCAGCTTGCCGGTCGGGTACCAGGTGTCGAGCACCTGCCCCTCGGCGGTGACGGTGGCCAGGCCGATACCCCAGGCGGAATCTGCGGACGTCACTGTTGCACCTCTCGGTCGCGGCCACGCCGGCCTCGGCTCGCTCCTCGCGCTGACAGACCTGAAGGTACCGTGCGAACCATGGAGAACCCGCTGACCCCCGAGGTCCTCGCCGATCCGGTGCAGCTGACCCGCGTACTGGTCGACATAGAGTCCGTGTCCCTCAACGAGAAGGCGATCGCCGACTGTGTCGAGGAGGTGCTGCGGGGCGTACCGCACCTGTCCACGTACCGGCACGGCAACACCGTCATGGCCCGCACCGACCTGGGCCGGTCGCAGCGCGTCGTGCTGGCCGGTCACCTCGACACGGTGCCGCTGAACAACAACTTCCCGTCGACCATGCGCGGCGACCTGATGTACGGCTGCGGTACCTCCGACATGAAGTCCGGCACCGCGTACGCGCTGCACCTGGCCGTGACGCTGCCCGACCCGCGCTACGACGTGACGTACTTCTTCTACGAGGCCGAGGAGATCGAGTCCCGGTACAACGGGCTGAACCTGGTCGCCCAGGCGCACCCGGAGTGGCTGGAGGCGGACTTCGCCGTGCTGCTGGAGCCGACGTACGGCATCGTCGAGGCGGGCTGCCAGGGCACCATGCGCTCGGTGGTCACCACGACCGGCGTACGCGCCCACTCGGCGCGCTCCTGGCACGGGGTGAACGCCATCCACGGTGCCGGGGAGGTGCTGCGCCGCCTCCAGACGTACGAGGCGCGCCGGGTCACCATCGACGGCTGCGACTACCGCGAGGGCATGAACGCGGTACGGATCAACGGCGGGGTGGCCGGCAACGTGATCCCGGACCTGTGCGAGGTCGAGGTCAACTACCGCTTCGCCCCGGACCGTACCCCCGCCGAGGCGGAGGCACATGTGCGTGAGGTGTTCGCCGGTTTCGAGGTGCGAGTCACCGACTCGATCGCCGGTGCCCCGCCCGGGCTCGGCGCAGCCCCGGCGAAGGAGTTCCTGGCGGCGGTCGGCGCCGCCCCGATCGGCAAGCTGGGCTGGACGGACGTGGCCCGGTTCGCGGCGATGGGGATTCCCGCGCTGAACTTCGGCCCCGGCGATCCGAACCTCGCCCACCACCCCGACGAGCACGTCGAGATCAGCAAGATCCGCGACGGGGCGGCAACCCTGCACCGCTGGCTCGCACCGGCCTGATCCGGTCGGGCCTGGTCGTTGCCCGCGTCTCCGGTGATCAAGAGGTTCGCGTCAGCCTGGCCCGTTGTCGGCGACGCGAACCTCTTGATCGGCTCCGGAAGGGGTGGCGGCGGGCGGAAGGGCGGGATCGAGGGCGCGGATGCGGCGGCGCTCGGCCACCACGTCTCGGATCCGTCGCTGCATCTGTCGACGGATCCGGATCATCTCGTTGTTGCTGATCACGCTGTCTCCTCCCCCGAAGGCGCGCGCCGGGCATACCCGGTATGTGAATAGTAAGACGTACGGGACCGCCAAATAGTTGCCCTTGATCGCGAACTATTTCGCGGGCTCCCCGCCCCGGACCCTGAGGATGTGCGGCTCCACTACGGTTGCTGCATGAGCCAGAACAACGGGCGGGAGGCCGGCCGCGCTCCCGGACAGGAGCGGCATCGGGGTGCCGTCACGCTGCGTCGGGGCGCGATCCCGAGCAGCACCGCCGACCAGCGGCTGCTGGACTCGCGCGGGCGCGGCGACTGGAAGACCAGGGACGCCTGGCGCGCGCTGCGCATCCTGTCCGAGTTCGTCGAGGGTTTCGACACCCTCGCCGATCTGCCACCGGCCGTCAGCGTGTTCGGCTCGGCGCGCAGCGGTCCGGACACCGCCGAGTGTCGACTCGCCGAGGAGGTGGGCGGCGCCCTCGCCCGCGCCGGCTACGCGGTCATCACCGGCGGCGGGCCGGGCGTGATGGAGGCTGCCAACCGGGGCGCCACCGAGGCCGGCGGGCTCTCCGTCGGGCTCGGCATCGAGCTTCCGTTCGAGCAGGGCCTCAACGACTGGGTCGACCTGGCCATCGACTTCCGCTACTTCTTCGCCCGCAAGACCATGTTCGTCAAGTACGCGCAGGCGTTCGTCGTGCTGCCCGGCGGGTTCGGCACCATGGACGAGCTGTTCGAGGCGCTGACCCTGGTACAGACCGGCAAGGTCACCCGTTTCCCGGTCGTGCTGATGGGGGTGGCGTACTGGCAGGGGCTGCTCGACTGGCTGCGCGACACGATGGCCGCCAGCGGCAAGATCGGCCCGGTGGACCTGGACCTGATCTGCCTCACCGACGACGTCAACGCGGCCGTCCGCCACATCGTCGAGGCCGAGGCCGCGCTCTCCGCCGAACAGGAGGCGGTCCGCGACGAGGCCGTCGCCCGTACCGGTGCGGACCAGCAGGCCGCCGCCGAGCAGACCGCCGACCGGCCCCGGGAGGACTGATGGCCGCCGTCTGCGTCTTCTGCGCCTCGTCGCGCACCCTCGACCAACGCTGGCTCGACCTCGCCACCGAGACCGGCGCGGAGCTGGCCCGGCGCGGTCACACGCTGGTCAGCGGCGGTGGCTGTGTCGGCATGATGGGCGCGGTGGTCGACGGCGCACGCGCCGCCGGTGGGCGCACCGTGGGCGTCATCCCGCAGGCGCTCGTCGACCTGGAGGTCGCCGACCTCGCCTCGGACGAGCTGCTGGTCACCGACTCGATGGCCAGCCGCAAGACCCTCATGATCGACAGGTCGGACGCGTTCCTGGCCCTGCCGGGTGGCCTGGGCACCCTGGACGAGCTGTTCGAGGTCTGGACCACCGCCACCCTCGCCCTGCACACCAAGCCGATGGTGCTGATCGACACCGACGGCTTCTACCGGCCCCTGCTGGACTGGCTGCACACCATCACCGACCAGCACTTCCTCAAACCCGCCGGTCTCGGCCTGCTGACCGTGGTCGCCACGGTCCCCGAGGCCTTGAAAGCGCTGGAGTCCCACCTACCCTGACTCAATGTGAGGGTGGCGGCAGGGCCGTCGGCGTGTCGTGCCGCCACCTTCACGTCCGACGCGACGAGGTGGGGTGGGGTCGGTGTCGTAGGGGGATGATGGGATTTGGTGATGCAGGCGTACCGGTTGGTGCGGCGGCCCGAGGGGCCGACGCTGGGGGACGCGGACGTGAGCGGTGCCGCCGCGCCGGGTGACGACGGTGTCGTGGCCGAGGCGACCGCATCGGGGAGCCCACGCTCGCGCGTCGATCCCGTCCAGACCGAGATCGTCGGGCACACCGACGGGCCGATGCTCGTCGTCGGCGGTCCCGGCACCGGCAAGACCAGCACCCTCGTCGAGGCGGTCGCCGCCCGGGTCGTCGAGGGGGTCGACCCCGAACGGATCCTGGTGCTGACCTTCGGTCGTCGTGGTGCCACCGCACTGCGCCAGCGCATCGAGGCCCGGATCGCGCAGGACGGTTACCGGGTGCTGCGTGAGCCGCTGGTGCGCACCTTCCCGGCGTACGCCTTCGGGCTGCTGCGCCGCGCCGCCGCCGAACGCGGCGAGCCGTCACCCCGCCTGCTCACCGGCCCCGAGCAGGATCTGATCATCCGCGAGCTGCTCGACGTGGTGGGCGAGGAGCCCGAGGACGACCCGGTCGGCTGGCCCACCGACCTGCGCCCGGCCCTGCGGACCCGGGCGTTCGCCGGTCAACTGCGTGACCTGCTCATGCGTGCCGCCGAACGCGGTGTGGGCCCGGTGGAGCTGGCCCGGCTGGGCGAGAAGCTGGGCCGTAACGACTGGCCGGCAGCGGCCCGCTTCCTGCGGGAGTACGTCGCGGTGCTCGCGCTGCGTGACGTCAGCAATCGCGGCTCGATCGCGTACGACCCCGCCGAGCTGGTCCGGGCCGCCACCGGCCTGCTCCGCGACGACGAGGAGCTGCTGGCCGCCGAGCGCCGCCGTCTCGCCCACGTGTACGTCGACGAGCTGGCCGACACCGATCCCGCCCAACTCGAACTGCTCTCGGTCATCGCCGGCGGGGGCAAGCCGCTCGTGGCGTTCGCCGACCCCGACTCCTCCACGTACGCCTTCCGGGGCGCCGACCCGGCCGGAGTGTCCACCTTCCGGCACCGCTTCCGGACGGCCTCCGGAGCGCCGGCCGCGCAGGTGCTGCTGACCACGTCGTACCGCTCCGGCCCGGTGCTGCTCGCCGCGATGGCACGGCTGGGCCGCCGGCTGCGTGGTCCGATGGCGCATCGCCGGCTGCACCCGCTGCCGGACGCCCCGGCCGGCGCGGTCGAGGTGCACACGTTCCGCTCGGCGACCAGCGAGGCCGCCTGGCTGGCCCACATGCTGCGCTCGGCCCACCTGCTCGACGGTGTGCCGTGGTCGCGGATGGCGGTGCTGGTGCGATCCACGGCCCTCCAGCTGCCCACCCTGCAACGTGCGCTGCACGCCGCCGGCGTCCCGACCGTGGTGCACGGCGAGGACCTGCCCCTGCACCTGCAACCCGCGGTGGCGCCACTGCTGCTCCTGCTGCGGTGCGCCCTCGAACCGGCCCGGCTGGACGAGGAGGCCGCCGTCGCGCTGCTGCACTCGCCGCTGGGCGGAGCGGACCCGCTGGCCGAACGGCGGCTCCGGCAGGGGCTGCGCGCCCTGGCGCTGGCCGGGGGTGACCGCCGCCCGTCCGGAGAGCTGATCGTCGAGGCGTTGCGCGACCCGACGGAGCTGGCCGGCATCGACCGGAGGTGGGCGGAGCCGGCGCAGGCGGTGGCCGGGCTGCTCGCCACCGCCCGGGACGCCGCCGCCCAACCCGGTGCCACCGCGGAGGACGTCCTCTGGGAGGTCTGGGACACCAGCGGGCTGGCCGAACGGTGGGCCGGCGCGATAGCCCAGGGGCGGCCGGCGGCCGGCGAGGGTGACCTGGCCCGGCGTCGGCGGGCCGAGGCGGCCGACCGGGACCTGGACGCCGTGCTGGTCCTCTTCGACGCGGCGGCCCGCTTCACCGACCGGTTGCCCGGGGCCCGTACCGAGGTCTTTCTCGACCACGTGCTCGCCCAGGACCTGCCGGCCGACACCATCGCGCCGACCGCCGACCGGGGCGCGGCGGTCCGACTGCTCACCGCGCACGCCGCGAAGGGCCTGGAATGGGACCTGGTCGCGATCGCCGGCGTGCAGGAGGGCATCTGGCCGGACCTACGCCTGCGCGGCAGCCTGCTCGGCTCGGAACGACTTGTCGACGTGCTGGCCGGCCGGTCCGTCGGGGGCGCCCGCGCGGCCAACGTGGTGGGCCAGACGTCGGCACTGCTCGACGAGGAGCGCCGGCTCTTCCACGTCGCCATCAGCCGGGCCCGACACCGCCTGCTCGTCAGCGCGGTGGCGTCGGCGGCGGTCGGTGGCGACGACCACGAGGAGCAGCCCAGCCGCTTCCTGCACGAGCTGGGCCCCATCGCGCCACCGAGCCCGCCTGACGCGTCGAGCCCGCCTGGCCCGCCGAGCCCGCCGGCCACGCCGGGCCCACGTACCGGCCCTACCGGCGGCGGACCCGCCGACGCAGCCTCCTCCGCCACCAGTGCAGACGGCGACAACGCGGCCGTCACCGGCGCGGCCGTCACCGGCGCGATGGGCAACGGCGCGGCCGGTAACAACGCGATCGGCGACGGCGCGATCGGCGACGGCGCAGTTGCTCGGGTGACGCCGCCGGTGGCCGGCGACGGGGATGGTGCGACCGGAGAAGACAACGGGTCGGACGAGCCCGGCGCGCTGCCGGTCACCCGGCCACCACGGGCGCTCACCCTGCCGGCGCTGGTGGCCGAGCTGCGTACCGCCATCATCGACCCGGCCGCACCGGCGGTCCGGCGGCGCGCCGCGGCCGCCGAGCTGGCGCGGCTCGCCGCCGCCGGGGTGCCCGGCGCGCACCCCGACGACTGGTGGGGGCTGCGCGCGCTCTCCGACGACCGGCCACTCGTCGACGACGGGGAGCCGGTGCGGGTCACGCCGTCGGCGATGGAGAGCGCGCTGCGGTGCAGCCTGCGTTGGCTGTTGGAACGGCACGGCGGCAGTGGTCCGACCAGCACCGCGCAGGGTGTGGGCAACCTCGTGCACGCGGCCGCGATGCTCGCCGAGGACGCCAGCGCCGACCGGGGGGCTCTGCTCGACTACGTGGCCGCCCGGTTCGACGCGATCGAGTTGGCCGCCCGGTGGATGGCCGGCCCCGAGCGGGAGCGCGCCGAGGCGATGGTCGACAAGTTGCTGCGCTGGCTGGCCACCAACCCGCGCCGGCTGCTCGCCATCGAGCACGAGTTCGCGGTGCGCCTGGACGATCCGCAGCGCCCGATCGACCTGACCGGACGGGTCGACCGGCTGGAGGTCGACGAGGCCGGCCGGCTGGTGGTGATCGACCTCAAGACCGGCAAGTCGACCGCGGTCACCGGCAGCGAGCTGGCCGAGCATCCGCAGCTCGGCGCGTACCAGGCGGCGGTGGAGGCGGGCGCGTTCCCCGAGTTCGGCGACGAGTCCGGTGGCGCGGCGCTGGTGCAGCTCGGCACCACCGCGAAGGACGCCCGGGAGCAGAACCAGCCCGCGGCGGGCGAGGGCCCGGCGGCCGGCTGGGCGACGGCGCTGGTCCGGCGGACCGCCGATACGATGGCAGCCGCCACGTTCGCCGCGGTGGCCAACTCGAAGTGCCGGGTCTGCCCGGTGCGGACCAGCTGCCCGGTCTCCGGGCAGGGACGCCAGGTGGTCGAGCCGTCGACCGTCCGTTCTCCGGACAATCCGTGAGGGCGAGGAGTGAGCCGGTGTTGCGAGCCCCGCAGTCCCGAACTGCGGTGGCACGGTGAGGGCGAGGAGTGAGCCGGTGTTGCGAGCCCCGCAGTCCCGAACTGAGACAACACAGTGACCCAGCCCACCCTGTTCGGCGCGGGTCCCGCGCCGACGCCCCGGCTCGCGGACTCCGGCCCCCGGTACACGCCCGTGGAGCTGGCCAAGCTGCTGCGGTTGCCGGCGCCCACCCGGGAACAGGCCGCGATCATCGCCGCCCCGGTGGAGCCGCTGCTCGTGGTGGCGGGCGCCGGGTCGGGCAAGACCGAGACGATGGCCGCGCGGGTGGTCTGGCTGGTGGCCAACTCGTACGTGCGGCCGGAGCAGATCCTCGGGCTGACGTTCACCCGCAAGGCGGCCGGTGAGCTGGCGCATCGGGTCCGTACCCGACTCGACCAACTGATCCGCAGGGTCGGCCGGCAGGACCGCGACCGGCTCGACGACCCGCTCGCCGGTGAGCCCACCGTCTCCACCTACCACTCGTACGCCGGGCGGATCGTCACCGAGCACGGTCTGCGGGCCGGCTACGAGCCGTCCACCCGGCTGCTGACCGAGGCGTCCCGCTGGCAGTTGGTCGATCTGCTGGTGCGCAACTACGACGGCGACATGTCCGAGGTGGACCGGATGCCGAGCACCATCACCGACGCGGTGCTGGCGCTCGCCGGGGAGTTGGACGAGCACCTGGTCGCCCCCGACGAACTGGCAGCCTGGACCGGCCGGTTCTTCGCCGAGGTGCAGTCGCGTCCCGGCCGGGTGTACGCCGACGTACGCAAGGCGCTCACCCTGCAACAGACCCGGCTGCGTCTGCTGCCGCTGGTGCGGGCGTACGCCCGACGCAAGGTGGACTTCGAGGCGATGGACTTCGCCGACCAGCTCGCCCGGGCGGCCCGGGTGGCCCGGGATCACCCGGCGGTCGGCGAGATCGAGCGGGATCGCTTCCGGGTGGTGCTGCTCGACGAGTACCAGGACACCAGCCACGCCCAGGTGGTGCTGCTCAACGCGCTGTTCGGCGGCGGGCACCCGGTGACGGCGGTGGGTGACCCGTGCCAGTCCATCTACGGCTGGCGCGGGGCCAGTGCCGGCACCCTGGACCGGTTCCCCACCGAGTTCGCCAGGACCGACGGCGAGCCCGCGCCGGCGCTCGGGTTGACCACCAGTTGGCGTAACCGTCCGGAGATCCTGCGGGTGGCGAACGCGCTGTCGACGCAGCTACGCGCGGCCGGCGCGCGGGTGCCGGAGCTGCGGTCCGCGCTGACCGTCCGGGAGCCGATTCCGCACCGCAGCCCCGGCGGGGCGGCCGGTGGCACGGTGCACTGCGCGCTGCTGCACACGTACGCCGACGAGGCCGCGTGGATCGCCGACAGCGTGCTCGCCGCCTGGCGTGGCGCTGCCCGGATGCCCGGCGCGGCACCGGAGCACATCCCGGTGGCGCAACGCCCGACGACGGCCGTGCTGGTCCGCGTCCGCAGCCAGATCCCGGCGATCGAGTCGGCACTGCGCGAGCGTGGCCTGCCGGTGGAGGTGGTCGGGCTCGGTGGCTTGCTCGACACCCCCGAGGTCCGGGACGTGGTGTGCACGCTGCGGGTGCTGGCCGACCCGACCGACGGAGCCGCGCTGCTGCGGTTGCTCACCGGCGCCCGGTGGCGGATCGGGCCGCGGGACCTGGTGGCGCTGCACCGACGGGCGCGGGGCATCGCCAAGGCCCGCCAACAGGTGGCCGCCGACGAGGACTCGGACATCAGCCCCGACCTGCTGGACGAGGCGACCCTGGTGGAGGCGTTGGCCGATCTCGGGCCGGCGCAGGCGTACTCGGCGGAGGGGTTCGCGCGGCTGCGGGCGTACGGCATGGAGTTGGCGCTGCTGCGCTACCGGTTGGATCAGGCGTTGCCGGATCTGATCGCGGACATCGAGCGGACCATCGGCCTGGACGTGGAGGTCGCGGTGCGTGCCGGCCGCGACGGCGCGGGCGACGCCGGCCTGGCGCGGGGTCACCTGGACGCCCTGGCGGACGTGGCGGCCCGCTTCAGCGGGGAGACGCCCGGCGCGACGCTGTCCGGCTTCCTGTCCTACCTGGCCGCCGCCGAGGACGAGGAGCGCGGCCTCGCCCCGGGCGAGGTCGAGGTCGTGGAGGGCGCGGTGCAGGTGGTCACCGCGCACGCCGCGAAGGGGCTGGAGTGGGACGTGGTGGCGGTGGCTGGTCTGTGCCGCGGCTCGTGGCCCGGGCCGGTGCGCAACTCCGACCACTGGCTGGGCGGTCTGGGCGTACTGCCGTTCCCTCTGCGTGGCGACGCCGACGGGCTGCCGGAGCTGGCGCTCGACGAGGCGGTCGACCAGCGTGCCGTGGCCCGGGCGGTGGCCGACTTCACCGACGCGTGGCGGGCCCACGACGAGCGGGAGGAGCGCCGGCTGACGTACGTCGCGGTCACCCGGCCACGCCGGCTGCTGCTCTGCTCCGGTTACTGGTGGGGGGAGGGCACGAAGCGACCGCGAGGTCCGTCGGTCTTCCTGCGCGAGGTGTACGACGCCTGCCTGGACGGCGGCCCCGGTCACCTGATCGACGCGTGGGCACCGGAGCCCACCCCGGACACCGCGAACCCGACGGCCGAGGTGGTGCTCCGCGCGGAGTGGCCGGCCGACCCGCTGGGTGGCCGCCGGCCGGCGCTGGCCGAGGCCGCCGGACTGGTCCGCCGGCTGATGACCGACGGCCCGGCCTCGGCGGCGCTCGGGCCGGTGGGGCCGGTGCTGGCCGGGCCGGTGCCGTCGCGGTCGGACGACGAGCCGGTGGAGCAGGTCGAGCCGACCGGCCCGGAGGCCAGCACGGAGGCCGATCCGGAGGTGGCGCGCTGGCGGCAGGAGGCCGACCTGCTGCTGGCCGAGCGGGCCGAGCTGACCCGGCTCTCCGGCGCGGTCGAGGTGGCCCTGCCCGGGCAGCTGAGCGTCACCCAGTTGGTGGCGTTGCGGCGTGACCCGGCGGCGCTGGCGCGTACGCTGCGCCGCCCGGTGCCCACCGAACCCAACCCGTACGCCCGCCGGGGCACCGCCTTCCACGCCTGGCTGGAACAGCGTTTCGGTGCCGACCGTTTGCTGGACCTGGACGAGCTGCCGGGCGCGGCCGACGCGGACGCCGCGCCGGACGAGGCGCTGGTCGAGCTTCAGGAGCGTTTCCTGGCCAGCGAGTGGGCCAACCGGGTGCCGGTCGAGGTGGAGGTGCCGTTCGCCACGGTGATCGCGGGTGTGGTGGTCCGGGGACGGATGGACGCGGTCTTCGCCCGTCCGGGCGACCGGTTCGACGTGGTCGACTGGAAGACCGGCGCACGTCCCGCCGGGCCGGCCGCGGATGTGGCGGCGGTGCAGTTGGCCGTGTACCGGCTGGCCTGGGCCGAGCTGGCCGGCGTTCCGGTCGAGCGGGTGGGCGCGGCGTTCCACTACGTGCGGGACGGGGTCACGGTCCGTCCGACCGATCTGCTGGACGTGACCGGGCTCACCGCCATGATCGCTCATTTGCCCGTGGATTCCAGCCGAGTTTGACCATCACGGGGAAATCCGTGGTAGGTTGACCGGGTTGCAGTTTTGGTTACCAGAGACTCTGTGTGCGCCTGGCGGGAATTGTGGCCCCAGGCGCTCTTTGTTGTGTCCGGAGTTCTCCGGGCGGGGCGACCAGAAGCGACAGGCGATTCGCGCATCCCCGCGCGGAGCGCTCCTCTTCGGGCACGCAACAAGTGCGCGTCCGACGTTCCGTCAAGGAGACGAAACACATGGCTATTGGCACCGTGAAGTGGTTCAACGCTGACAAGGGCTTCGGCTTCATCACCCCGGACGGCGGCGGCGCTGACGTCTTCGCCCACTTCTCGGCGATCCAGTCCTCCGGCTACCGGAGCCTGGACGAGAACCAGCGGGTCGAGTTCGAGGTGACCCAGGGCCAGAAGGGCCCGCAGGCGGAGAACATCCGCCCGATCTGATCTTCGGATCGGTCAGTATTACCTGTCGCGCCCTCCGGGTGTGACGGTGACGGGACCGGCCCGCCTCGCCGCCGCCTGCCTCCGCAGGCGGCGGCCCGGCGGCGGGCCGGCCCGTACTCCAATCGGTTCGTGCTTGTGAGTCCTGGCTGCCTTGTGCCGCCGGTTGACAGCGCCGACTTCGGCGCCCTCCCTCGACACGTTCCGCGTCGAGGAAGGCTTCTGCGTGACCACAGTTATTCCGTCTTTCGCCCACACCGGTCTGGCGCCGGCGTTGCTGAGCGCGCTGACCGCGCAGGGCATCACCGAGCCGTTCCCGATCCAGACGGCGACTCTTCCGGACTCGCTCGCGGGTCGGGACGTGCTCGGCCGGGGTCGTACCGGCTCGGGTAAGACGCTCGCCTTCGGGCTTCCCCTGCTCTCGCGCACCGCCGGCCGTAAGGCCCGGCCGGGTCGCCCGCTGGCCCTGGTGCTGGTGCCGACCCGGGAGCTGGCGCAGCAGGTGACCACCGCGCTTGCCCCGTACGCCCGCGCCGTCGGTCTGCGCTGCGCCACAATCGTCGGCGGGTTGTCGTTGCAGCGCCAGGCGGACGCGCTGCGCGCCGGCGCCGAGGTGGTCGTAGCCACCCCCGGCCGGCTGCACGACCTGATCAACCGCGGCGACGCCCGGCTCGACCAGGTCGAGATCACCGTGCTGGACGAGGCCGACCAGATGGCCGACATGGGCTTCCTGCCGCAGGTGACCAAGCTCCTGGAGCAGGTCGCCCCGCAGGGTCAGCGGATGCTCTTCTCCGCCACCCTGGACGGTGGTGTGGATCGGCTGGTCCGCCGCTTCCTCAGCAGCCCGGTGACCCACTCGGTCGACCCCGGCACCGCCACGGTCACCGCGATGACCCACCACGTGCTGCACGTCGACGCGCTCGACAAGCCCGACGCGTTGACCCGTATCGCCGCCCGTGAGGGTCGCACCATCCTCTTCATGGGGACCAAGCACCGCGCCGACCGGCTCGCGCGCCAGTTGCTCTCCAAGGGTGTACGCGCCGCCGCGCTGCACGGCGGCAAGTCCCAGCCGCAGCGCACCCGCATCCTGGAGCAGTTCCGCAACGGTCAGGTGACCGCCCTGGTCGCCACGGACGTGGCGGCCCGGGGCATCCACGTGGACGGCCTCGACATGGTCGTCAACGTGGACCCGCCGACCGAGGCAAAGGACTACCTGCACCGGGGTGGCCGGACGGCCCGTGCCGGCGAGTCCGGCTCGGTGGTGACGCTGGTCCTGCCCGAGCAGCGTCGGGACATGTCCCGCCTGATGGCCGTCGCCGGCATCCGGCCGGAGTCGGTCCAGGTGCGCCCGGGCGACGGTTCGTTGGCCCGGGTGACCGGTGCCCGTGAGCCGTCCGGTGTGCCGGTCACCATCGCCGCGCCGCCGGTGGCTGTCAGCCGGGGACGTACCGCCGGTGGCTCGACCTCGGACGGCGGCGCCCGCCCGGCGCACCGCGCGTCGGGCCGGTCCCGTCGCCCGCGCCGCCCGCGTACGGTCTGATCCCTTCCGCACGTCACCGACCCGTCCCGCTTCGGCTGGGCGGGTCGGTTCGTTTCCGTGCCACCGCCGCAGCCCGTTCACCTCGGGATGCTGCCGCCGGCTGGCCGTTCGGTTGAATCGGTAATCAGCCTCAAATGGGTCGGCTGGCCGACTGTGCCCCGCTGCACGGTGGTCGAAGCTGACCAGCGGGGGGAGCCGGGCGGGGGACCCGGCACGGGGGAGGAGTGACCATGGCGGGGGAAGTCGGCTCGGGGGCCCTACGCGAATTGATCCTGGTGGTCGCGGTCGGGCTCGCCGGGCTGCTCCTCGCCATGGTCGCGGCCTTCGGACCCTGGCATGCCACCACGGCGGGCAACGCGCCCGCCGGTCTGGTGGAGCTGCGCACTCCCGGCGACCTGGGCTCCGGCCCGACGGTCGAGCACCGGGGCTGAGCGGCGACCGGCCGACCGGTGCCGGCGGAGGGGCAGGCGCGGTCAGGATCGGTACGAAGGTGTGGTCGGGCCGGCGGGGCACCGGTCCGACCACACCGCCTTCGTGCGCGGGTGCGCTCGGGTCAACCAACTCGTCGATCTTGCACTTTCGGTTGCCGATCTGCCGTGATACACCCCTTTTGTCGCCGCAGAAAGTGCAAGATCGCGGGGCTGGGCTGGGCTGGGCTGGGCTGGGCGGGGTGGGGTGGGGCTGGGTCAGGGGGCGGCGGGGGTTTGGTTGTGGGCCAGCAGGTCCGCCAGGGTGGTGCTGTCGACGACCGTGGCGATCGCCCCACGCACCGCCAGCCAGACGTCGGTGAGCCCGGCGGCCACCCCGTGATAGCCGGCCCGCTCGGCCGGCAGACCGCGCACGGTGGTCAGTGACCCGCCGACCGCGCGCAGCACGTCCCCGACCGTGATCTCGGTGGCCGGCCTGGTCAGCGCGTACCCGCCGTCGGCGCCGCGGTGGCTGTACAGCAGGCCGGCCCGGCGCAGGTCGAGCAGGATGCCCTGCAGGAAGCTGAGCGGGATCTCCTGTACCTCGGCCAGGTTGCCTGCCTTCACCAGCTCGCCGACACCGTCGCCGCCCGGTGCGGCGGCGGCGACGGCGAGCATCGCCCGGAGCGCGTAGTCGCTGCGCGCGGAGACGTACACCTCACTGACCAGCCTGGTCCAGTACGCCCCAACGACGGCGGATCGCCTTGTCCGCCGCGCCGAACGCGGCGTCGACGACCAGACCGACGACCAGAATCACGATCATGGTGGAGAGCAGCCACGGCGCGTCGGACAGCTCGCGGGAGTAGGTGAGCTGCGCGCCGAGCGAGGTCTGCGAGATGCCGACCACGAGCAGCTCGCCGGCCATCAGACTGCGCCAGGAGAACGCCCAGCCCTGCTTGAGGCCCGCGACGATCGCCGGCAGCGCGGCTGGTGCGATCACGTACCGGTAGAGGTTGAGCCCGCGAGCGCCCAGGTTGCGACCGGCGCGCAGCAGCAGTGGTGGCACGTAGTCCACGCCGGAGATCACGCCGTTCGCGATCGACGGCGCCGCGCCGAGCACCACCACGAAGAAGATCGCCTTCTCGCTCAGTTCGAACAGCAGGATGGCCAGCGGGAACCAGGCGATCGACGGCATGGTCTGCAACGCGGTGATCATCGAGCCGATGGCGGCGCGCAGCACCGTGGACCGGGCCACCGCGAGACCCAGGAGCAGGCCGACGGCGACCGAGAAGACGTACCCGAGGGCCGCTCGGCGCAGCGTCGTGACCAGACCCTCCCAGAGCTGCGGACCCTGGGCCTGGGTGAGCAGCTCGCGGCCGACGACCAGCGGGCCCGGCAGGGAGTACGGCGGCTTCCAGCCCGACCAGACCACCACCTGCCAGGCGAGGATGGCGATGGCCAGCGCGGCGAGCTTGGGCCAGGTGGCGGCCCAGAGCCGGGTGCCCCGGGAGACCTCCTTCTCCCGGCCGGCGATCTCCAGCGCGTCCAGTCCGGTGATCTCCGCATCGCTACGCGCGGTGCTGGTGAGGGTGTCACTGGCCATGGCGGCCCACCTCCGTACGCAGTCGTTCGGTGACCTCGGCGGCGATGGCGGCGACCTCGGGAGAGTCGATCCGTCGTGGACGAGGGATGTCCACCTCGGCGGAGTAGATGATCCGGCCGGGGCGACTGGAGAGCAGGATGATGCGGTCGGCCAGCCGGGCGGCCTCACGGACGTTGTGCGTGACGAACAGGACCGAGAGTCGGCGCTCGGACCAGATCCGTTCCAGCTCGTCGTGCAGGATGTCGCGGGTCATGGCGTCCAGGGCGCCGAACGGCTCGTCCATCAGCAGCACCGGCGTGTCCAGGGCCAGGGTGCGGGCCAGCGCGACCCGCTGGCGCATCCCGCCGGACAGTTCGTGCGGACGCTTGCGGCCGAACTCGGCCAGGTGCACCGTGCGCAGCAGTTCGGCCACCCGGTCGCGGCGCTCGGCGCGGGGAAGGCCGCGCAACTTGAGGGGCACCTCCACGTTGGCCTCGACGGTCAGCCAGGGGAACAGCGCCGGCTCCTGGAACATCAGCCCCGGGCTGGCGCCACCGGCGATGCCGATCTCGCCGCCGCTGGGACGGTCCAGGCCGGCCACCAGGTTGAGCAGCGTGCTCTTGCCGCAGCCGGACGCGCCGACGAGGCAGACGAACTCGCCCGGCGCCACGTCGAGGGAGACCCCGTCCAGGGCCAGTACGGCGTTCGCGCCGCGTCCGTACACCTTGGTCACGCCGGAGAGCGCGACCGAGGTGGTCGCGCTCTGCGGCGTCGTCGTGGTCGACGTCATGGCTGGGTGACCTCGGGCTTGCCGGCCGCCTTGAGCGACTTGTTGAGGTAGGTCAGGTCGTACAGGCCCTTGAGGTCGACGGGCTCGGTGAGCTTGACCTCGACGGCGTGGTCGAGTCCGGCCTTGAGGGACGTGGCGATCGGGTCGTTGGTGAACTCCAACGTCGGCCACGCCTGCTTGATCAGCTTGAGGTCGAGCGGCTTGCCGGTGATCTTGCCGATCGCGTCGGAAATGGCCTGCTGGGCCTCGTCCGGCTTGCTGTTGACGAACTCGTTCGCGGCGACCTGGCCGTCGACCAGCTTTTGCACCACGTCCGGGTGCGCCTTGAGGAACTTGGTGCTGACCAGCAGGTTGGTGATGACGAACTTCTTGTCCGGCCACAGGTCCCGCTCGTCAACGAGCACCTTGCCGCCGGCGTTGACAAGCCGGGACACGAACGGCTCGGGTACCCAGGCGGCGTCGATCGCGCCGCTGCTGAACGTCTCCACCGTCTGGGCGTTCTCCTGCGGCACGATCTTCACGTCGCCGCCGCCCTCCTTGGTGGTGGTCAGCCCCTGCTGCTTGAGCCAGTAGCGGACGGCCACGTCCTGCGTGTTACCGAGCTGCGGGGTGGCGACCTTCTTGCCCTTGAGGTCCTGCGGCCCGTTGATGCCGGGCTTGACGACCAGCGCCACGCCTCCGGAGGCGGCGCCGGAGACCACCCGGACGGCCTCGCCCTTGGACTTCGAGAACGCGTTGACGGTGGGGTTCGGGCCGATGTAGGTCGCGTCCAGCGCTCCGGAGAAGACGGCCTCGATGGCGGCCGGGCCGGCGTTGAAGGTCTTCGGTTCCAGCTTGACGTCGGCGCCGAGCTTCTCGGCGAAGATGCCCTTCTCCACGCCGACGACGGCCGGCGCGTGGGTGATGTTGGGGAAGTAGCCGAGCCGCAGGGTCACCGGGCCGGAGCC
The DNA here is from genome assembly GCF_040608495.1 of Micromonospora sp. NPDC005174. Lineage (NCBI taxonomy): Bacteria > Bacillati > Actinomycetota > Actinomycetes > Micromonosporales > Micromonosporaceae > Micromonospora > Micromonospora sp. NPDC005174. The sequence continues at coordinate 52,708 of NZ_JBEXIJ010000007.1, forward strand.
GCCCCCCGCGCCCTCGCTGTCGTCGCCACACGCGGCGGTGCTGCCCAGGGTCGCCGCGCCGAGGGCGGCGAGGGTGGTCAGGGTGACCAACCGGCGCAGGGGGAGCCGTCTCATCGTCCATCCAATCCGCAGTATTCCTACTTACTTGGTAGGAAGACTGGGCCAGGCCTCCGTCAGCGTCAAGGCCCATCCACATGCCGGGAAGGGGCGTCTCAGTTATGTCGGCATTTCCTACCGTCTTGATGGGTCAAGTCCGCCGACTCGGCCGGCCCGGACTGCCCCTTCGCGGCCGAGTGGTGCTCATCGTCCCCAGCGGGCGCGACCCGTCGACGCGGTGACGACCGCTGCGATTCGCCAGACCGGTGACGGCGGCTCCGCCGAGGTCGGCGGTGGCGAACGGGCCGACACGCTAGGGTCGATCCCGTGGCGGCGCGGAGATCCAGAATTCCAGCGACGAAGTATCCGGTCGAGCGGTTCACCCTCGACAACGGCCTGCGGGTGGTCCTCACCCCCGATCGCAGTGCCCCGGTGATCGGGGTGGCGGTGGTCTACGACGTCGGCATCCGATCCGAACCCCAGGGGCGTACGGGTTTCGCGCATCTCTTCGAGCACCTGATGTTCCAGGGCTCGGAAAATCTGGAGAAGCTGGCCCACTTCCGCCACGTGCAGGGTGCCGGTGGCACCTTCAACGGCTCGACCCACCTGGACTACACCGAGTACTTCGAGACGCTGCCGAGCAACGCGCTGGAGCGCGCTCTGTTCCTCGAGGCGGACCGGATGCGGGCACCCCGCCTGACCGAGGAGAACCTGCGCAACCAGGTCGACGTGGTCAAGGAGGAGATCCGGGTCAACGTGCTCAGCCGGCCGTACGGTGGCTTCCCCTGGTTGACCCTGCCGCCGGTCATGTTCGACACGTTCCCGAACGCCCACGACGGCTATGGCTCGTTCGACGATCTGGAGTCGGCCACCGTCGCCGACGCCGCCGACTTCTTCCGTCGCTACTACGCCAGCGGCAACGCGGTCCTGGCCGTCAGCGGTGACATCGACGTGGCCGAGGCGACCGAGCTGGTGAACCGGCACTTCGGCGACGTGCCGGCCCGGCCCGCGCCACAGCGGCCCGACTTCACCGAGCCCGACCTGACCGCCGAGCGGCGCAGCTCGTACACGGACGCCCTGGCACCGTTGCCGGCGGTGGCCGGCGCGTGGCGGGTGCCCGACCCGATCGGCGACTTCGCCGGCTACCTGCCGTACGTGGTGCTGGCCGAGGTGCTCACCGACGGCGAAGCGTCCCGACTGGTCGAACGCCTGGTGCAGCGCGACCGCACGGTGACCAGCCTGGGTGGCTACCTCGGCTTCATGGGCGACCCGTTCGACGTGCGTGACCCGACGGCGTTGCTGTTGCAGGCACATCTGCCGCCCGGCGGCGACGTGGACAAGGTGCTGCGCACCGTCGACGAGGAACTGGACCGGCTGGCGACCGACGGGCTGACGGACGGTGAGCTGGCCCGCACCCAGGCGCGGATGGCCACCCACCTGCTCCGCGACACCGACGCGGTGCTCGGCCGGGCGCTGCGGATGGCCGTCCTGGAGCAGCAACGCGGCGAGCCGGGCCTGCTCAACGACCTGCCCCGACTGGTCGGCGACGTCACCGAGGAACAGGTCCGCGCCGCTGCGGCCACCCTGCGCCCGGAGCGCCGGGCGATGGTCGAGGTCATCCCCGGAGGTACCCGATGACGACCACCGCCACCGCCGGGCCGCGTACGCTGCCCGCGCTCGGCCCCACCCGCAAGCTCAAGGTGCCCAAGCAGGCCGAGCGCACACTGCGCAACGGGCTGACCGTGATCGCCGTACGCCGGCCCGCCGTGCCCCTGGTGGAGCTGCGGCTCTGGGTGCCGTTCGGCCGCGCCCACCTGGCGCGCGCCGCGATGCTCTCGCAGACCATGCTCTCCGGCACCGAGTCGATGACCAGCGTGCAGCTCGCCGCCGAGTTGCAGAAGGTGGGCGGCGGGCTCTCCGCGGGCGTCGATCCGGACCGACTGATGATCTCCGGCGCGGGCCTGGTCACCGGCCTGGACCGGATGTTGGAGCTGCTGGCCGAGGTGTTGACCGGTGCCAGCTACCCCGGCGACGAGGTGGCCGCCGAACGGGACCGGCTGATCGACCGGATCCAGGTCGCGCAGAGTCAGCCGTCGCACCTGGCCCGGGAAGCGTTGTTGAAGAGGATCTACGGGCGGCACCCGTACGCCACGCAGACCCCGGAGCCGGGCCAGCTCCGCGGCGTACGCCCGGCGGCACTGCGCAGCCTGCACGCCGAGCGCGTGCACCCCGCCGGTGCACAGCTGGTGGTGGTCGGGGACGTGCAGCCGGAGAAGGCCCTGGACGCGGTCGAACGGGCGCTCGCCGGGTGGACCGGGGCCGGGCGTACGGCCAACCTGCCGGCCACCCCGCCACTTGAGCCGGGGCCGCTGCTGCTTGTCGACCGGCCCGGCTCGGTGCAGTCCTCGCTGCGGGTCGCGCTGCCCGCCGTGCCGCGCACCGACCCCGACCACGCGGCGCTGCAACTGGCCAACCTGATCTTCGGCGGCTACTTCTCGTCCCGCTGGGTGGAGAACATCCGCGAGGACAAGGGCTACACGTACGGCCCGCACTCGGTGGTCGAGCATTCGGTGGCCGGGTCGGTGCTGGTCGCCGGCGCCGAGGTGGCCACCGAGGTCACCGGTCCGGCGCTACTGGAGACCGTGTACGAGCTGGGTCGGCTGGCGTCGCTGCCGCCGAAGCTCGAGGAGTTGGAGCAGGCCCGCCAGTACGCCCTGGGCACCCTCCAGCTCGGCATGGCCACCCAGGCGGGTCTGGCCGCGCTGACCAGCGCGTACGCCGGGAACGGCCTGCGTCTGGAGTTCCTCGCGGAGTACGCGGCCCGACTGGCGAAGGCGACCGTCGACGATGTGGCGCGGGTTGCCGCCCACTACCTCGCGCCCGCCCGGGCGGCGGTGGTCGTCCTCGGCGACGCCGAGCGGGTCACCCCGGGGCTGGCCGCGCTGATGCCGGTCCACACCGAGCCGGTGCAGCCGTGAGGCGGGACGGTCACGGCACGTCCGGCCGTGTCGCCCAGCGCCGCGGCTGGGCGGCGACCAGCGGAGCGACGACGTGAGCGGCGAGGCCGCGCCACCGCTGGCGCGTTCGACGTTGGATCGGGCCGCGCACCGGCGGGGTGACGCGCAGTGGTTGACCGAGGCATGGCTGCGCGGACGGATACTGCTGCTCGACTCGACCGATGACGGGCGGACGCTCGCGCGTACCGACGTGTCGCCCCCGACGCTGGTGCTGTTCGACGCCGCCGACGTGCCGGCCGGCGCCGAGTCGACCGCGATGTTCCTCGGTGTCGAGCCGGACGGGGTGCCGGTGTTCGCGCTCGACACGCCGCTGCCGGCGGTGTCGGGCACCCGAGCGGTCAACCTGCGGGAGGTGGGCCACCTGCTCGGCGACCGGGAGGCCGGCATCTTCACCACCGCCCTCGCGCTGCTGAACTGGCATACCCGGCACGGCTACTCGTCGGCGACCGGCGCGCCGACGGTGATGGACGAGGCCGGCTGGTCGCGGGTGGATCGCAATGGCGGCCGGATCTGGCCGCGCACCGACCCGGCGATGATCGTGCTGGTGCACGACGGCGTCGACGGCCCCGACGGCCGCTGCCTGCTTGGCAACAACGCCGGCTGGCCGGGGACCCCGGGCGGGCGGCGCTACTCCTGCCTGGCGGGCTACGTCGAGCCGGGGGAGTCGGCGGAGGCCGCCGTGCTGCGCGAGGTCCGCGAGGAGGTGGGCATCGGGGTCGAGCGGATCGGGTACGTCGGCAGCCAGGCCTGGCCGTTCCCGGGTTCGCTGATGCTGGGCTTCCTGGCCACCGCCGATCCGGCGGACCCGGTGCGGGTCGATCCGTCCGAGATCGCGTACGCCCGGTGGTTCACGCGGGACGAGATCGGGGCGGCGTGCGCGGGGCGGACGGTGGACGTGGGGGACGGCGCCCGGCTGATCCTGCCGCCGCCGTCGTCGATCGCGTTGTTCCTCGTCCACCGTTGGCTGGACGGCTGGGTGGACGCCGGGCGTTGAGCACGGTCCCGGCCCGTGGCCGACGTTGCCGCGGCGGTCACGGGCCGGGAACACGGGCCGCCGTGGTCGGTGGGAGCGAATGACGCGGCGGGGGAGCCGAGCCGACCACGACGGACGTCTGGTGGGTCAGGTACCGGTCCGGCCGGGTCTGCGCCGGAAGGCGGGCCGCACTTCGCTGAGCGGAAGGACCTTGACCCGTTGCTTGCCTGCTCGTACCGCGCCGACTGTGGACAGGGCCCGGGCCAGCAGTAACGCGGCGTCCCGGTCCTCGGCGTGGACGGTCTGCCGGCGCGGCTCGGGTGTGGTCGTCTCGTCGCGGAGGCGATGGCCGTCCGCCCAGGCGGCGGCGATGTCCCCGTCGGCGACGGTGCGGATGTCGGTGCGAACGATCAGGAACCGCATAAGGGTCTCCGGATGAACCGCGACGGATGAGCCAGTGTGGAAGTTCCACGTTTCGTGGGTCATGTTACGCCCCGTGTTCATCCCAGCAAGTGAAACGCGCCTATTGGTTTCGAGCCTCGTCCGATCGGCGGATGCCTGGTCAGCGGGGTCGCCGACGGATACGACGGCGGGGCCGCCGGCATTGTGCCGACGGCCCCGCCTCAGTGGAGGATCAGTTCAGATCGAACTGGCCCGTCTTCGCTCCAGCGATGAAACCGAGCCAACCGGCCCGGTTGAACAGCAGCACCGGGCCGCCCCGGTCCTTGCTGTCGCGCAGCGCGACCGCCGACGGGCCGCTGCCCAGCGGTGCGACCTCCACGCAGTTGGAGGTCTGGCTGCGTGTGCTGGTACGCCACGGGGCGTCCGCCAGCGAACTGGCGGAGACGGACGGCGTGTGGTGGATGTCGTTCATGGCTCTGCTCCTGGTGTGAACCGATCCAATGGGACGAGTGGTGCCGCACGTCCCGACGGATGGTCCCCCGTGGATCACCGGTCCGTCAGCCGCCCCGAATCACGGCGGCGTTGGGTCGGCGCCGTTGCCGGCCCGAACGCCACTGTGGATGCGGGGCCCGCCCCGGTCAGCCGTCCCGTCGCCTCGATCAGCCAGGAGAGGGTGTCCGAGGCGTTCAGTGCCGCCGTGCATAGCCACTCGAACACTACTTTATAGCGATTTAGCGTGATTGACTCGGTCGACATGACGTCGGTGAACCCCCCTTCGATGGCCAATGTCTCCGGATCGAGTGGATCGGCGAACCGATAGAGGGAGAAGGCGGTCGGCGGAAGGTACCAATCGCCGACCTGCGTGTCCCGCGGAAGCACGTGCAGCGTCACGTTCGGCAGCAGGGCCAGCTCGCACAGCTGGTGCAGCTGCTCGTGCAGCACCTCGGGCGGGCCGGCCCGACGGCCCAGAGCCGCCTCCTCCAGCACGGCCGTGTAGCTCGGCGCGTGCGGCTCGCGCGTCAGCAGGGTCTGACGAGCCAACCGCGCCCGTACCTCGGTCTCCAGCTCGTCCGCCGGCTCGGGCTCGCCGGCGCCCTCGCCCACCCGGCGGGCCGAGAGGAGGCGGACCCGCGCGTACCCGGCGGTCTGTAGCAGGCCCGGCACCAGCACCGGGTTGTACTCGGAGATCTCCGCGCAGCCCGCCTCCAACTCGGCCCAGCTGCGCTGCTGCTGCGTCATCACCGGAAAGTTCTTCAACCAGCCGCGCATGTCGCCGGCCTCACCGGCGATCCCGAGCAACTCCTCGCGCGCCGCGGCGTCGGCGCCGTAGAGGTCCAGCAGGACGCCGACGTCCTGCGGGTCCGGTCTGCTGCGGCCGTTCTCCAGGCGTGACAGTTTGGACGCGGACGCCCAACCGATCCGTTCGATGACCTGGTCGCCGGTGAGGCCCGCGGTCTCGCGCAGGCTGCGCAGTTCGATGCCCAACCGTCGACGACGCATGATTGGGCTGGGTGCGGCAGGAGGCACAGTGTCCTCTTTCCCGTCGTCCGCCGCAGACGCGACGGTAACTGTATGAAATTCGCCCCCCACGGTCAGTATGGACGGCGCGACCGGTGTCGGAGGTTCCGGCGGGGGCGTGTCTTACCAAAAATGGACCACGGGTACGCCGGACGATGACGGACCCGCGGTCCCAGCCCCGTCGACCGCGCCCAGCCGGGCACGCCACCCTGCCGGAGGGACCCCATGCGCACCGTCCTGCGCCGACCCGACTTCCGCCTGCTGTTCGGCGGCCTGCTGGCCAGCATGACCGCCGAGTCGATCCTGCTGCTCGCGCTCGCCATCTGGGTCAAGGACCTGACCGGCTCCAACGGGCTCGCCGGCGGCATCATCTTCGCCGTCGTCGCTCCGATGACGACGGCGCCACTGGTCGGTTGGTTCGTCGACCGGTACCCGCGCCGGCCCTTCTTCGTGGCCGCGAACGTCGTCACCGCGCTGCTGCTCGTGCCGCTGTTCACCGTCCGCGACGCGAACGACGTCTGGCTCGTCTATCTGGTCGCCGCCCTGTACGGGCTGTCGTCCATCACGCTCGGCGCGGCGCTCAGCGGACTAATCCGGCAACTGGTGCCCGTGGACCTGCTGGCCGAGGCCAACGGCGTGCTGCAGACCGTACGCCAGGGGTTGCGGTTGATCGGCCCTCTGGCCGGCGCGGCGCTCTACGCGGCGCTCGGTGGATGGGCGCTGGCCAGCATCGGCATGGTCGGCTTCGTGACCGCCGCCGCGGTGGTGACCGCGGTGCCGAGCCCGGCGCAGTCGCCGCCCACCGTACGGCTGCGCTGGCCCGCCGAGCTGGGCGCGGGCCTGCGGCATCTGACCGGTGAGCCGGCGCTGCGCCGGGCCCTCGTCGGCTACGGGCTCGGGTCGCTGGTGATGGGCTTCAGCGAGTCGTTGATCTTCGCGTACGTCGACCAGGGGTTGGACCGGGACGCCGCGTTCGTGGGCGTACTCGTGATGGTGCAGGGCGTCGGCGGCCTGTGCGGGGGGCTCTGCTCACCGGCCCTGGTCCGCCGGCTCGGCGAGGTCGGCACGCTGGCCGCCGGGGTGGCGTTCTTCGCGCCGGCCGCGCTCGCGCTCGCGTATCCCGAACTGCCGCTCGGGTTCGCGGCGGTGCTGCTGGCCGGCATCTCGCTGCCCCTGACGATGGTGGGTCTGCACACGCTGATCCAGCGGCGCACCCCACCCGACCTGGTCGGACGGGTGGCGGCGGCCACCCAGGCGCTGGTCAGCGGACCGCAGGCGCTCTCCATCGGCGCGGGCGCCCTCCTGGTCGGCGTCCTGGACTACCGGGCCCTGTTCGTGCTGGTCGGGGTGGCCACGCTGGCCGCCGGTGCCTACCTCTGGCGGGGCCGGCACCTGAGCGCGCCGTCCGGGGCGCCGACGTCGACGCCGCCGGCCCTGCCGGGGCCGCGCCGCCCGCTCGACGCCGGCATCGACGGGTCGGTGACCACGGCCACCCGGCGGCCGTTCCGGCGGTGACGGATGTCGGGAACGACGAACGGCCGCCCCGGAGGGCGGCCGTTCGAGTGTCGTACCGGGCGGTCAGGCGCCCAGCGTGGCCAGGTGCTGCTTGACCTGCGTGATCGAGGGGTTGGTCAGGGCGCTGCCGTCGTCGAAACGCAGCGTCGGCACCGTCTGGTTGCCGCCGTTGACGCTCATCACGAAGTCCGCGGCCTTCGGGTCCTGCTCGATGTCGACCACCTCATACCCGATGCCTTCCCGGTCGAGCTGCGACTTCAGCCGGTGGCAGTAGCCGCACCAGGGAGTGGAATACATCGTCAGCATGATCTGATCCTCCAGCTGCTCCGGCCACCGGCTTGCCGATCAAGCCGAGGCTGTCCGCTACAACGCCCGGGGGAGCTGAGATGATTCCTGGTTGTGGGGGTTCACTCAGCGTCGGAAGGCGTACTCGCCGGGCTGGACCCGGAGCAGCGCTCCGCGGTGACCGCACCCGCCGGCCCGGTCTGCATCCTGGCCGGGGCCGGCACCGGCAAGACCCGCGCGATCACCTCCAGGATCGCCCACCGGGCGCTCACCGGTGAGATCTCGCCCCGGCACGTGCTCGCGGTCACCTTCACCGCCCGCGCCGCCGCCGAGATGCGACACCGTCTCACGCTGCTCGGGGCGCACGGTGTCCAGGCGCGGACCTTCCACGCCGCCGCACTGCGCCAGGTGCGCTACTTCGCCCCCCGCCTGCTGGCCGGCCGAGCCATGCCCGAGCTGCTGGACAGCAAGGTGCGGCTGGTCACTCTCGCCGCCGCCCGGGTCGGTCTGCGTACCGACCGGGCTGCCGCACGGGACCTGGCCGGCGAGATCGAGTGGGCCAAGTCGTCGCTCGTCGAACCGGGCGACTACGTCGTGGCGGCGGCCCGCGCGCTGCGTGACACGCCACACGAGCCGGCGAAGGTCGCCGATGTGTTCACCGCGTACGAGCAGCTCAAACGCTCCAACGGGGTGATCGACTTCGAGGACATGCTGCGGGCCGCGGTGTGGGGCATCGAGGAGCACCCGGACGTCGCCGAGCAGGTCCGTGGCCAGTACCGGCACTTCGTGGTCGACGAGTACCAGGACGTCAACCCGCTCCAGCAGCGGCTGCTGGACGCCTGGCTGGGCGGCCGCGCCGACCTGACGGTGGTCGGTGACGCCAGCCAGACCATCTACTCGTTCACCGGGGCGACGTCGGCGTACCTGGTCGACTTCCCGCGCCAGCACCGGAACGCCACGGTGGTCCGGCTGGTCCGGGACTACCGCTCCACCCCGCAGATCGTCGGGCTCGCCAACGCCGTGATCTCCCAGGCTCGCGGCACCGAGGCGCGGCTGCGACTGGAGTTGAGCGGACAGCGTCCTCCGGGGCCGGAACCCGACCTGCGGATCTTCACCGACGAGCCGGCCGAGGCGAACGCGGTGGCCGCGCGCTGCCGGACGCTGATCGACGGGGGAACGCCGGCGAAGGAGATCGCCGTGCTGTTCCGGACCAACGCGCAGTCCGAGGCGTACGAGAAGGCGCTGACCGAGGCCGCCGTGCCGTACGTCGTCCAGGGCGCCGAGCGCTTCTTCGAGCGCACCGAGGTTCGCCAGGCGATGGTCGCCCTGCGCTCCGCCACCCGATCCATCCCGGGGGAGACGCCGCTGCCCGCCGCCGTCGTCGAGGCGCTCACCGCCGTCGGCTGGGCGCCGGACACGCCCCCGGCGGGCGGCGCCGCCCGCGAGCGCTGGGAGGCGCTGGCCGCGCTGGTCCAGCTCGCCGAGGAGTACGCGGCCACGCCCGAGGTGGTGCCGATCGGTGCGGCCGCCTCGGTGGAGCGCGCGGTCACCCTCACCGACTTCACCGAGGAGCTGGCACGCCGGGCCGCCCAGCAGCACGTGCCGACGGTGGACGGGGTCACGCTGGCATCGCTGCACTCGGCCAAGGGGCTGGAGTGGGACGCCGTCTTCCTGGTCGGCCTCGCCGAGGGCACCCTGCCCACCACGTACGCCAAGACGGTCGAGCACGTGGAGGAGGAGCGCCGGCTGCTCTACGTCGGGATCACCCGGGCCCGGCAGTGGCTCTGGCTGTCGTACGCCGCCGCGCGCTCGCCGGGCGGGCGGGCCCGACGGCCCTCGCGGTTCCTGCCCCAGCTCGACCGCTCCGGAGGCACCGAGCGGGCCGGTGCCTCCGCCGGTCCCGCACCCCGTCCCGAGCGGCGTCGGACGCAGATCGTGTCCTGCCGGATCTGCGGCGCCACCCTGCTCGCCGGCCCGGACCGGAAGCTCGGTCGCTGCCCCACCTGCCCGTCCGACATCGACGACGAGCTGCACGAACGCCTGCGCGAGTGGCGGCAGCGGGTGGCCGGCGCGCAGAAGGTCCCGGCGTACGTGGTGTTCACCGATGCCACGTTGACCGCGTTGGCCGAGCGGCGGCCCGGCCGGCCGGAGGAGTTGATCGCCATCGCCGGCATCGGCCCTCGCAAACTGGGCCTCTACGGCGAGTCGGTACTGGCGCTCGTGGGGGGCGCGGGGGTGGACGACGTCTGCCCGGAGAAAACTTTCGAAATCTCGTCGTAAATTCGTTTGCCCTCGCGCCCAGGCGAGGAATAGCCTCAGAACACACCACGCGAGCGGCGCCATTCCGGCTGCTCACGGGGGTTGGTCCAGTCGATTCGAGGAACGTGAGGGAGGTGGCCACCGTGGAGATCTTCACCTATGAGCGTCTGACGGCGATGCCGTCTGTCCACGCTCCGCTGTCGGCTGTCCGGGTGGCCCTTGCGGCCGCACGACCGTCGGTTCCGCAGGTGCACCAGGTTCAGGCCGAGCTGAACCTGACCGTTGCGCCGAATGCCGGAGTCGAGGGGACCAGTGGCATCACGGGCATGGGCATCGATGGCGCGAAGAAGCGCACGGATGTCCGCGGCGTTCCACCTCGAGGTAGACCGGTCTGAATCTCAGACACCGGCTCACCTCGAGGCCGCGGAACCCGTTACCGGGATCCGCGGCCTCAGTTTTTTGCCCCGCCGAAGTACGTCGGAATGCGATCCACGAGATCGAAGTGAGAGAGAGGTGACCGGGAGATGAGTCTGGCGTTGGCCCCCCTCGATGTGAGCGTCGAGCTGGAGGCGAACCTGCCCTGCCGGAAGTTCGACCCCGACCTGTGGTTCTCCGACTCGCCTGCCGAGCTCGAGTTGGCCAAGTCGCTCTGCGGGGACTGCCCGCTGCGCGTCGAGTGCCTGGCCGGAGCGGTGGAGCGAGCGGAGCCGTGGGGCGTCTGGGGCGGCGAGATCTTCGAGCGTGGCGCGGTCGTTCCGCGCAAGCGGCCCCGTGGCCGTCCGCGCAAGGAGGACGTCGCTCGTGACGCCGCGCTCCGGGTCGAGGCCGAGGCGCGCCTGGCGGCCAGTGGGCTGTCCGAGGTGCGTGGCGCGGTCCGGCTGGCAGCCTGACATGTTCCCGACCCGTTCCAACTACGCCGGTGACACACCGGCAGTGAGTGAGAAAACGATGTTGAACGTTCCGAGTGGAGCCTTCGAGATGCAACTACTCCACGAAGCGTTGACCAGGGCTCGAATGCGCCGGCCTCAGGCCGGTCGTACCACCACGAGCACTGAGGCAACCCGATCCGCCCGTACCGTCGCCATGAACAGCCGTAACCAGTCGGCGCGCGACCTGGGCATTCTCTAGTACCACCCCACGCAGAAGGGCGGGTGCCGACCGGCACCCGCCCTTCCTCACGTCCTCAGGCGACCGGCGCGAAGCCCGGCAGCCAGCGTTCCAGGATGCTCCGGTACGGGGCCTTGGCCTCCAACTGGCAGAGCACCCCGATCGAACCGAGCGTCACCCGGTGGATGAGCAGGTACGACGGTGGCAGGTTGAGCTGTCGGCTCAACTGGTAGGTGGGGGAGCGGGGGCTGGCCAGCCGTGCCGCCTCGGCCCGCAGCCAGGCCCGGCTGAACCGGAACCCGTCGGCGGCGATGGGCTCCAGCATCGGGCGGAGGAAATCGAGGACTCCCTCGGCGTCGATCTCGTCGGTGGCGCCGATGAACCCCTCGTCCCGGAGCCCTGCCACCACCCCGTCCGCGTCGCCGCGCAGAGCCCGCCCGGCGATGAGGCCGATCGGCTCCGGTGTGCCCTCCGGCATCCGGGCCACCGCGCCGAAGTCGATCACGCCGAGCCGGCCGTCGGGCAGGAGCCGGAAGTTTCCCGGGTGCGGGTCGGCGTGCAGCAGACCGGCCCGCTGGGGTGCGGAGAGGTGCAACGTCGCCATGAGCCGGCCGGCCTCGTCCCGCTGCTCCTCGGTGCCCTCGCGGATGATGTCGGCCAGCGGAGTGCCCGTCACCCACTCGGTGACCAGGACCCGGGGCGACGCGGAGACGACCTCCGGAATGAAGATCTCGTCGTCGTCGGCGTACGCCACGGCGAAGGTGCGCTGCGACTCGGCCTCCAGCTCGTAGTCCAGCTCCTCGGTGATCCGCTCACGCAACTCGACGAGGAGCGGCTTGACATCGAGGCCGGGTTGGATGGCCCGGAACATCCCGCCCAGCCGGGAGAGCTGCTTGAGGTCGGCGAGCAACGCGTCACCGGCGCCCGGATATTGAATCTTGACCGCCACGTCGCGGCTGTTCGGCTCGCCCGCCGGGCCGTACCCCGGCTCCCGCCACCGCGCCCGGTGCACCTGCCCGATGCTCGCCGCCGCAGCAGGGGTGTCGTTGAACTCGACGAACCGGTCGCGCCAGTCCGGGCCGAGCTGCTCGGCCAGCACCTTGTGCACGCTCGCGGCCGGCAGCGGCGGCGCGGCCTCCTGGAGCTTGGTCAGCGCCTGCCGGTACGGCGCGGCGATCTCTTCCGGCAGGGCCGCCTCGAAGACCGACAACGCCTGGCCGAACTTCATCGCCCCACCCTTGAGCTGCCCCAACACGCTGAACAGCTGTTCGGCGGTGCGCTGTTGGATCTCTGCCGAGATGACGTCGGAGGCGAGCCCGGTGACGCGCTTACCCATGCCGAGGACGGTCCGGCCGGCGAAGCCGAGCGGCAGAGCGGCGAGCTTGGCGGTCCGGGACACGGCCCGGCGCGGGATGTCGGTCACTTCGCCATTGTTACCGACGGGAGGGCTCCGCTGCTGCTGTGCGGCCGGGCTGGTGCGGACACCCGGCTCCGTGAACACTCACACGCGGGGTGCGGCGGCCAACCCCGGCGACGAAACCGGCCCGCGCCGGAGATCTCCATGGCACCCCCGAGCGTCTCGGGTTGGCCTCCGTCGAGGTGCGCCAGGGCCTCCGCCACCGCGTACCCGATCGCCGCGAACAGGGTGCCGGTCGCACCCGCTGCCACCGGCTGCGCCGCCGCCAGTTGGGCGGCGAGCCCTGGCCAGGCCGGGTCGCGGTCCGCTCGGTGCAGCTCGACGCAGCGCAGACACGGCCCGGCGGGTGGGCGCACCAACGGTCCGATCACCGGTACGCCCTCGTGAAGGGTCACCACCAAGTGCGGTTGGCGACGCTGGGCCAGGCCGGCGGCGAGCAGCGCGGGTGGACGGTCCGCGCCGAACTGGATCACCAGATCCACCCGGGCGGCCCGGACCGGGTGGGTGCCGGTGCCTGGCGCGACGCGGTCGACCGCCGCCCGGATCGCCGGGGCCAACGGCTGACCCAACTCGGCGGCGGGAATGCCCGTCCCGACGAGGTCGATCGGTCGTACCAGGCCGCTGAGGTGCGGGATCACCTGCCCGACGCCGGCCTGGGCCAGCGCCACGGCCAGCGGGGCGCCGAGGGCTCCGGCCCCGGTGAGCAGCACCCGCGCCACCCGCCGGCGACGCAGGACCTGGGCCGGGGTGCCGGGTAGCCGGGCCGCGACCAGGGCCAACGCTCCGGCCTCGGCGGCGAGCCGGGTCCGGACGGGCCCGGTCAGGTCGCGTGGGAGCAGGGTGTGCGCCGGCACCAACAGGCCCGCCGTGCGCAGAGCGTCCAGCAGCGTACGCGCGTCGTCGGCGGGGACCTGGGCGGCGCTGGCCTCGACCAGCACGTCCCGTTCGCTGCGGCTGCCGTCCAGCAGATCGAGCAGGTGAGCGGTACGCGGATTGGTCAGCTCCACCAGCGCGGCGGGGCCGGGGCCCAGGCCGATCTGCAGCGTGTGTCGATCCCGCCAGAGCCGGCTGAGGCCGGGGAGGAGCGTGGGGCGAGGCAGCGGGGTACGACTCATGGTGACGAATCGTGACCGCTTCCCTGCGCTGGGTCGATCGTTGTCCACAGGCGCTCGGGGTCGTATCCAGCCTTGTCCACAGGTTCTGCCGGGTTATCCACAGGCCACGGCGCGTACTGTCGGCCACCCGACAAGCCCGTCTACGTTCTGGACGGCAACGGGGGCGGGACGGCCCTGTGGCCGTCCCGCCCCCGCAGATCCGAACGGGTCAGACCTTCGCCTTGCCGAGAATCCGGTTCACTGTTGTGCCGCATACCGGACATTTGCCCTTTGCCATGTTCATGCCGGTCTTCGAGACCTCCACGTGCCCCTCGAAGTCCCGCTTCTCCTTGCACTTCACGCAGTAACCGTTGTAGGTCTGGGCCTGGTCGGCCACGGTGCCCTCCTCGTCTCGTCCGCCGGTCAATACGGTTCCGGCGGAATGCCCGGCGGCGGACCACACGGGGCGCCGGCGCTGGGTCTTACTCCACGGCCACCTTCGTGACCGCTGGTTCGCGGACCCTACCCAGGTCTGGGCAGTTCCATGTCAGCTGTGCATCGTCACTGTGAGCAAGTCGACGTCGAGAGTGTGCATGGCGAATTAGGTCGGATAAGTCAGTTTGGCGGGGACACGCCGACCAAACCCTCCCAGCCACTCCTGCGGGTGCCCCCGCGGCAGCGTCGGACGCCGTGATCACCTACCGTGTCGGAGAGGGCCGTGCGACGCCGCCATCGCCGTACACGGTGGGTGACGAGATGGCGCGACGGCACTTCAGGGGTGGTCCAGTCAAGAAATTTTCGGGACGCCGGACGACCAATCACCATTTTTTGGGCGCGTGTCGTGCGGTTGACTCTTGCGGACCCCTGGTCAGTACGCATTAGCTTTCCCTCGTGACACGTAGCCGAGGCTGCGCGGGCCAGTGATGGCGGGGACGCGTAAGCCGGTCGTCGAGGTGCGGCGCAGCCAGCGTCGGCGACGTACGGTGTCTGCGTACCGTGACGGTGAGCGGGTCGTCGTCCTCATCCCGGACCAGTTCTCCCGTGCCGAGGAGAGCGAGTGGGTGGACCGCATGCTGGCGCGGCTCGCCGCCCGCGAGGGCCGACTGGCCCGCTCCGACGACGAACTCGTCGCCCGGGCCAACCGGCTGATCGACCTCTACCTCGGCGGGTACGGCGAGAGGGCGGTGCCAGCCAGCGTCCGGTGGGTCACCAACCAGAACGGCCGCTGGGGCTCCTGCACCCCCGCCGACCGCAGCATCCGCATCTCCCACCGCGTCCAGGACATGCCCGACTGGGTGATCGACTACGTGCTGCTGCACGAGTTGACCCACCTCATCGTGCCCAGCCACAACTCCCGCTTCTGGGCGGTCGTCGGCCGGTACCCCAAGTCGGAGCGCGCCCGCGGCTACCTGGAAGGCGTCGCCGCCGCATCCTGCGCCCCCGTGCCCACCTGACCCGCCCCTGGGCCCAGCCCAGCAGTGACCGACTCCATATCGCTGATGTCGGGGTGTCCTGGCGTCGGGATGCCCCGACATCGCTGATGTGGAGTCGATCATCGGGCCCGCCGGCTGACTGGCCCGTCTGGGCTTGCGCGGTGCGGCGGGTCGCGCGCGTTGGGCTCGGCGAGGCGGGCTCGGCGCGCGTTGGGCTCGGTCGGGTGGGCTCGGCGGGGTGGGCGGGGCGGTAGGTCGGGGCGTTAAGGTCGGGTCATGGCGCGGCGGGTGGTGGTGGTCATGTTCGGGCCGGTGCGGTGGTCGCCGCCGGGGATCGACCTGGCGGAGTGGCGGGCGGCGCTCGCCGAGGATGTCATCGACCTGGTCGCGACCCTCAACGAGGTGGACGTGGCCGTCGCCGTGACCCCGGCAGACCGTCCGCTGGCGGACGCGCTGGTCTGGCCCGGCACCGCCGTCCACGAGGTGCCCGAGCCGACGCCGAACGCGGTGTTCGCCACGCTCGACGGCTACGACCAGGCGGCAGTGCTCGTGGGTGACGTGCCCGACCTGCCCGCGCTGACCGTCGGCAAGCTGTTGCGCCCGCTCACCACCCGGTCGGTCGCCGTCGCCCCGGCCGAGGGCGGCGGCCCGGGTCTGCTCGGAGTGGCCGTACGGCTGCCCGTGCCGCAGTGGTTGCCCCCGCTCGACTTTGACACCGCAGTGCCGGCCGACGCCCGGGTCGGCGCCCCCCAGCCAGGGGACGTCGCCGTCACGGCCGGCTGGCGACGCCAGCGTGGCCCGGCCGACCTCGCCGCGCTGGACCCGGCCTTCGAAGGCTGGGAGGCCACCCGCTCGCTGCTGTCGGGCTCAGGCCGCCCCGCCTGATCGCCGCGCCTGATCGCCGTTCGCCTGGCCGCCGCGCTGTCGAGGCGTCGGCCGCCCCGGTGGGTTGTCGCGGGCGTGATCCACTCGGGTTCCAGGAAGGCGCGGCGTCCAGGCCGCGCGGACAACCCGCCATCCAGGAAGCCGAGTGGATTACTGAGCCGCGCCGGGCGCGTGCCCGGATCATCGAGCCGCGCCGGGCCGCCGAGCCGCGTCGGGCGTGTGCCGGACGCCCGAGCGGCGCGGGCGTGTGCCGGACGCCCGACCCGCGCGACGCCCGGCCTGGCCGCGTCAGCTCCTGGTGCCGCCGTCCGTGCCGCCGCCGTCGTTGCCGCCCTCGTCCTCGGTGTCGTCGGCCTCGCCCGGCGCCTTCTCGTGCGCGCCGCCCGGGGCCGTGAAGTCGAAGCTGTCCAGCTCGCTCAGGTCCAGGTCGTTCATGGCGAACGCGACCGGGTCGGCGAAGTCGTCGTCCGACGGGAGCAGGTCCGGGTGGCCCCAGACGGCGTCCCGGCCCTCGATGCCGCGGTGTTGGGTGAGCGCCGCCCACAGGGCCGCCGCCTCGCGCAGCCGGCGCGGGCGCAGCTCCAGGCCGACGAGCGCCGCGAAGGTCTGCTCGGCGGGGCCACCGGCGGCACGGCGGCGGCGGAACGCCTCGCCGAGCCGGACGACGTTGGGCAGCCGGTCGCTGGCGGCGCTGTCCACCACGTGGCACACCCAGCCTTCGACCAGGGCCAACGCGGTCTCCAGTCGGGCCAGCGAGGCCTTCTGAGCCGGGCTGTCCTCGGGGGTGAAGATGCCTTCCAGGGCGATCGCCTGCATCGACTCCGGGTCGGTCGGGTCGACCCGGCCCATCGCCTCCTCGATCGCCTCCCGGTTGACCCGGATGCCCGAGGCGTACATCTCCACGGCGCTGAGCACGTGCCCGCGCAGCCACGGAACGTGCTGGAAGAGCCGCTGGTGGGCGGCCTCGCGCAGCGCCACGTAGAGGCGTACCTCGTCCTCGGGGAGTTCCAGGCCCTCGCCGTACGCGCGGATGTTGGCCGGGATCAGCGCGGCCGTGCCGGCCGGGCCGAGCGGGAGGCCGATGTCACCGGCGGAGAGCACCTCCGCGGCGAGCGAGCCGAGAGCCTGACCGAGCTGACCGCCGAAGAGCGCGCCACCGAGGGTGGCCACCATCGACTGCATCGGGCCGAGCTGGGCGCGCGCCTCCGGCGGCACCAGGTCGCCCATCGCGCCGACCATCCGGCTGGCCACCGGGTCGCAGAGCTTGCGCCACACGTCGAGCGTCTTGTAAATCCACTCGTTGCGGTTCCAGGCGACCGGGGACTGGATGCCGGACGGCCACGCCGTGGCCGGCTCCAACCACAGGTCGGCCAGGCGCAACGCCTCCTCGACCGCGTGGCGCTCGTACGGCGACACGGCCGGGTCGCCGCTGGCGGCGAGCTGGCTGGCGGCCACCTGCCGGGCCAGGTCCCAGTTGACCGGCCCGCTGCCCGGCGCCGAGAGCAGGTGCTGCAACTGCGACATGAACTGCTGCATCTGCGCGGGATCGTTGGGGTCTGGTGGTTGCCCACCCGGGAGCGCGAAACCGAACGGAATATCAGGCACGACGTCTACGGTACGCGGGCCGCGCCCCAGGTAGCCGCCGCTGGCGTTGCGCTGAGGGCGAAGTCGCGTGGCGCATCCGTCGGACGGGCCGGCAGCGATCGGTACGCTCTGGCGCATGAGACGTCGCGGCCTGACGGTCCTGCTCGGTGCCCTGTTCACCGCCCTGCTGAGCATCGGGGTGCTCCGGGTGCCGATCCCGTACGTGGTGCTCGGCCCGGGCCCGACGGTCAACACCCTCGGAACGACCGACGGTAAGGAGGTCATCCAGGTCACCGGCCGGGAGACCTCCACCTCCGCGGGCCAGCTCCGACTGACGACCGTGGGGGTGCAGCCGACGGTGCGGCTCCGCTCGGCGATCGCCGGCTGGTTCTCCGACGACGAGGCGGTGGTACCGCGCGAGCTGGTCTACCCGCCGGGAGAGTCGACCGAGCAGGTCGAGCAGCGCAACGCCGAGGACTTCAAGGTGTCGCAGACGAGCGCCGAGACCGCCGCGCTGCGGGAACTGGGCTTCCCGGTCCAGGTGGTGATCAAGACGGTGGCGGCGGACGGTCCGGCCGCCGGGGTGCTCAGGGTCGGCGACGTGGTCACGTCGGTCGACGGTAAGCCGGTGCCGGTGGCCGCCAAGGTCACCGAGCTGATCCGGGCCAAGCCGGCGGGTACGGCGCTGACCATCGGCTACACGCGCGACGGCGCGGCGGCCACCGCGACGGTGACCAGTCGGGAGCAGGACGGCCGGCCGCGGATCGGGGTCGAGATCGACCAGCAGCAGCCGCACCCGTTCACCCTGGGCATCGACCTGGAGGACATCGGCGGACCGAGCGCCGGCCTCATGTTCGCTCTGGGCATCGTGGACAAGCTGACCCCGGCCGACCTCACCGGCGGAAAGGTCATCGCGGGCACCGGCACCATCGACGACGAGGGCACCGTCGGCCCCATCGGCGGAATCGCCCAGAAGCTGGTCGGCGCGAAGCGGGCCGGGGCCAAGGTCTTCCTGGTGCCGGCGGACAACTGCGCCGAGGCGGTCCGTAACCCACAGCCCGACCTGCCGTTGCTGAAGGTGGGCTCGCTGGACGAGGCGCTGACCGCGTTGGACACGCTGCGCGCGGGTGGTCAGCCGACCCGCTGCTGACCCGTGTGACCGTGCCCCGACACGCTCAGGAACACCCCGTACTCTGGGTGCCTGATCGGAGCCGATCACATCGAGCGTGCGGAGCCAACAGTGGTAATGCGTAGCAGCAGCCCTCTGCCGAGGATGAGCCGGCGCGGCCGGGTCACGATCGCCGTCCTGGTCGGGGTGTTCGTGCTCTTCACCCTGCTCGGCTGGGGTGTACAGGCGTGGACCGACTGGCTCTGGTTCGACGAGGTGCGCTACACCGAGGTCTTCACCGGTGTGCTCGTCACCAGACTGCTGCTCTTCCTCGCCATCGGTGTCGGCATGGCGGTGGTCGTCGGCGGCAACCTGTGGCTGGCGTACCGGCTGCGGCCGCGGCTGCGACCGCACTCGGTGGAGCAGGCCACGCTGGAGCGCTACCGGATGGCGCTGAGCCCGCGCCTCGGCACGTGGATCGCGCTGACCGCCGCCGTGATCGGCCTCTTCGCCGGCCTGTCCGCGCAGGGCCGGTGGAACCAGTGGCTGCTGTTCCGCAACGGTGGTGACTTCGGGATCAAGGACCCGGAGTTCGGGGTCGACATCGGCTTCTACGTCTTCCAGCTTCCGTTCTGGCGCTACCTGCTCGGTGTCGGCTTCACCGCCGTGGTGCTGGCGCTGATCGGCGCGCTTGCGGTGCACTACCTCTTCGGCGGGGTTCGCCTACAGGGCGTCGGTGACCGGATGAGCACCGCGGCGCGCGCGCACCTGAGCAGCCTCGTCGCGGTGTTCGTCCTGCTCAAGGCCCTCGCGTACGTGCTGGACCGCCGGGCGATGCTGCTGGAGTACAACGAGGGCGCCAAGCTGTACGGTGCCGGCTACGCGGACGTCAACGCGCTGCTGCCCGCGAAGGAGATCCTGGCGTACATCTCGGTCGTGGTGGCCATCGCGATCATCGTGTTCTCCAACGCCTGGATGCGGAACCTGGTGTGGCCGGGCATCTCCCTCGCCCTGCTGGGCGTCTCCGCGGTGGCGATCGGCGGCATCTACCCGTGGGCGGTGCAGACCTTCGAGGTGAAGCCGAGCGCCAAGGACAAGGAAGCGCCGTACATCCAGCGCAGCATCGACGCGACACGTGTGGCGTTCGGGTTGGGCGGCACCGAGACCACTCCGTACGCGGCGAACAACCTCACGCCACCGGCGAACCTGGCCACCGACACCTCCGTCGTGTCGAACGTCCGGCTGCTCGACCCGCAGTTGGTCAGCGAGACGTACACCCAGCTCCAGCAGGTGCGGGGCTTCTACGACTTCGGCCCCAAGCTGGACATCGACCGGTACGGGGTGAACGGCAAGACCTCCGACTACGTCGTCGGCGTACGGGAGATCAACTACGGTGAGCTGACCGACCAGCAGAACACCTGGATCAACCGGCACACCGTCTACACCCACGGGTACGGCCTGGTGGCCGCCCCGGCGAACCAGGTGGTGTGCGGCGGGCAGCCCTTCTTCGTCTCGGGCTTCCTCGGCGAGCGGACCCAGGAGGCGTGCTCCTCGCAGACCGAGCAGATTCCCGCCAAGCAGCCGCGCATCTACTACGGCGAGCGGATGGCGCCCGACGACTACGCGATCGTCGGGCAGTCCGACCCGAACAAGAAGGCCGAGTTCGACAGGCCGGTCGGTGAGGGTGGCGGCGAGTCCTACACCTACACCGGTGAGGGCGGCGTCAAGATCGGTTCGTTCAGCCGACGGCTGCTGTACGCCATCAAGGAGCAGGAGTCGAACTTCCTGCTCACCGAGGCGATCAACAAGGACTCCAAGCTGCTGTACGTGCGTAACCCGCGGGACCGGGTGGAGAAGGTCGCGCCGTTCCTCACCCTCGACGGTGACCCGTACCCGGCGGTGGTCGACGGCCGGGTGCAGTGGATCGTCGACGGCTACACGACGGCCGCGACCTTCCCGTACGCCGAGCGCGTCAACCTCCAGGTCGAGACGACCGACGAGCTGACCAACCGGGGCACCTTCCAGTTGGCCCGGGAGAACGTCAACTACATGCGCAACTCGGTGAAGGCCACCGTCGACGCGTACGACGGCACCGTGACGCTCTACGAGTACGACGACACCGACCCGGTGCTCAAGGCATGGAACAAGGCCTTCGGCGGTGACCTGATCAAGCCGAAGGCGGACATCCCGCCCGAGCTGACCGAGCACCTGCGCTACCCCGCGGACATGTTCAAGGTGCAGCGCAACCTGCTCACCAAGTTCCACGTGACCAACCCGGGTGACTTCTACTCGGCGCAGGACTTCTGGCAGGTGCCGAACGTGCCGGACGCGCCGGACAGCGGCCAGAAGCAGCCGCCGTACTACCTCTTCACCCAGTTCCCGGGGCAGGAGAGCCCGCGGTTCCAGCTCACCTCGGCGGTCACCCCGAACGGCCGGCAGAACCTGGCCGCGCTGATCTCCGGGTCGTACGTCGACGGAAAGCCGCGGCTCGAGGTGTTGGAGCTGCCGGACCAGACCCGGATCTCCGGGCCGGTGCAGGTGCACCAGCAGATGACCAACAACGCGAACATCCGACAGCAGCTCAACCTGCTCTCCAGCAACCAGGCGCAGGTGCAGTACGGCAACCTGCTGTCGCTGCCCTTCGCCGACGGCATGCTCTACGTCGAGCCGGTCTACGTGAAGAGCAACCAGCAGGACGCGTACCCGCTGCTGCAGAAGGTGTTGCTCTCCTACGGTGACGGCGGCTCGTTCGTGGCGCTTGCCGACAACATCAACGACGGCATCAAGCAGTTGGTCGATCAGGGTAAGAAGGCCGGGCAGGGCACCTCGCCCCCGCCCTCCACGGGAGGTAACCCGACCAACCCGTCGCCGAGCGCGACGCCGACGCCGGGCAGCACGACCCCGGCGCCGGGCAGTGCGACGCCGCCGCCGACCGGTGAGCTGGCCGCCGCCGCGGACCGGGTGCAGACCGCCATCACCGAGGTCCGCGCCGCGCAGACGTCCGGGGACTTCGAGCGGTACGGTCGCGCGCTGAAGGCGCTGGACGAGGCGCTGACCGCGTTCCAGCAGGCGCAGCAGGCGGCCAACCCGAACGGCGGGGCACCCCCGTCGCCGTCGGCCACCCCGGGCGGCTGACCAGCCGCCTGCGGAGCACACCGGAGCCCTCGTCGTCGGACCCACCCGGGTCTGGACGCCGAGGGCTCCGTCGCGTCCGTACCGTATGCCAGCCTGTCGCCTCTCCGACACGATTTGTCCGGCCGACCCGCAACCCACACCAGCTCCCCGCCGTCCTTGATGCATCGGGGGCGCGGACAAGGGGGAGGCAGTCGTGAGGGACGCACGGAGCTTCGACGATTTCTACCGCGGCACCTCGCGGCGGATGATGCGGTACGGCTACGCGGTGACCGGCGACCACACCGAGGCGCAGGACGTCGTGCAGGAGGCGTTCGCGCGGGCCTGGCGGCAGTGGGGGCGGCTGGCCGAGCATCCGGCGCCGGAGGCGTGGCTGCGGCTGGTGGTGTCCCGGTTGGCGAACGACCGTTGGCGGCACCTGCACCGCTGGCGGGTGCTGCTGAGCCGCAGCGGGCCGCCACCGACCGCGCCCCCTCCGGGTGAGGACGCGGTGCTGCTCGTGGGCGCGCTGCGCCAACTGCCGCCCGCGCAGCGACAGGCGCTGGCCCTGCACTACCTCTTCGACCTGCCGGTGGAGGAGATCGCCCGGGAGGCCGACGTGCCGGTCGGCACCGTCAAGTCCTGGTTGTCCCGCGGCCGGTCCCGGCTGGCCGCGCTGCTGCCCGACGTCCACATCGACGAGCTGGAGGCGAACGATGTCAGCTGAAATCTCCGACCTGTACCGGTCGCTCACCGTCAGCGCGGACGAGGTGACCGTGGCACGTCCCGAGGTGGTCCGGCGGCACGCCGACCGGCAGGCGCGCGTCCGGATGGCCGGCAGCGCGCTCGCGGTGGCGGTGCTGCTCGGCGGGGTGGCAGTCGGTGGACGCCTGGCGTTCAGCGCGGACGGGTCCGCGCCGCTGCCGCCACCGGCCGGCGCGCCGGCCCCGATACCGAGCGGGGTGACTCCCACCCCGACCCCCGGGCCGTCCGCGTCGTCCGCGGCCGGGTCGTCGGGTCCGACGCCGTCGCGCACCACCCCGGGGGATACGCGGCCAGCCACGCCCACCGGCGCGGCGACCGCCCACCCGCCGACCTCGATCCCGGACCGCGCCTTCTTCGTCCTGGCCGCCGCCAACCGGACGGGCCTGGAGTCGACCGCCGGCGGCCCGATCCTGCCGCCGCTGTGCGACGCCCGGTACGCCAGCGAGTCGGCGGTGGTGCAGCGCCGCGCCCGGTCGATCGCCTACAAGACGCCGGAGGCCCCGGCGGGGAGCGTGCCGGCCGGCAGTTACCGGCACAGCATCACCATCTACCGGCCCGGCCGTGCCGACGACGCGATTCGGGAGCTGCGGCAGGCCGTGCGCGCCTGCCCCGAGCAGAAGATGCCCGACGACAGCAGGACCTGGCGGCAGCGCCTGCTGGACCCGGGGGTGTACGGCGACGAGTCGGTGCTGTTCGAGCTGCGTTCCCCGTACCCGCCGGGGATGGGTGACCCGGGCGCGTACGAGGTGCGGCTGGTCCGGGCCTTCCGGGTCGACGACGTGGTGACGGTGCTCTGGGAGCAGGGCTGGGAGTACACCGCGGCCGAACGCGCGCAGGTCGACGCTGACAGCCGACGGGCGGTCGCGGCGATCGAGAACTGGCTCGGCTGACGGCGGTATCGGAGTCGTTTTGCGGTGCCCCGGGTCGGTGCGCTACGGTTAACGAGCCGACGCGGGGTGGAGCAGCTCGGTAGCTCGCTGGGCTCATAACCCAGAGGTCGCAGGTTCAAATCCTGTCCCCGCTACGAAAGAGAAAGCCCGCCTCCGGATTCCGGGGGCGGGCTTTCGTCATTGTCGCGTCCGCTCGCGATTGTCGCGTCCGCTCGCGCGGTTGCCCGGCGGTGACCCCCGCTGATCATCGCCGGGGCGCATGGGTTAAGCTTGAATAGCCGACGCGGGGTGGAGCAGCTCGGTAGCTCGCTGGGCTCATAACCCAGAGGTCGCAGGTTCAAATCCTGTCCCCGCTACCACGGAAAGTGCACGACAGAACCCGGTTCCCCCTGATGGGGGGGCCGGGTTTTCTGGTTCCGGCGACGGCACCGCCGTCGCGTGCGGGGGCCGGCGCAGACCGGCCCCCGCACGGACGTCACTTCAGGCCGAAGGCCCGCCTGACGGTCTGGGTGACGCCACCGCCGTTGCGCTGCTGCGCGGTGACGCGGATCGACACGTACCCGGCCTGGCCCGGCGCGTTCAGGGCCGCCGTCCAGGTGCCCTTGCGCTCCTTGAGGTTCTGCCGCTGCCAGGTGCGCCCGTCGTCGTACGAGACCTCGAGAGCGAGCGAGGAGACCCCGTCCTTCGCGGCGGTGCTGCCCACCACCGCCGGGGTGATGGTGAGGTCGTTCCTGCGCGGTGCGCGGCCCGCCAGGTCCACGTCGGTGCCGTAGTCCAACTGGACCAGCGGCATCGCCTGCACCTCGGTGACGGCACCGGAGAAGAACGTCCAGTCGGTACGCGTGCTCGAGGAGTACGGGCTGTACTCGGGCTTGGTCTCCGTCTCGACGACCAGCCGGTACGGCGACGTCTGCGCCGGCAGGTCACCGGCGAACAGCTCCGGCCAGTTCTCGAACTGCACCAGTTGTCTGTCGCCCTGGTAGAACGAGATCCGTTGCAGCATGGCCGCGCCGCCGCTGTGCGCGGCACCGGCGTCACCGAATCCCTGGATGTAGGCGCTCATCCCGAACTCGCTGCGGAACGGGATGTCGTACGTCAGCAGGCGCGGTCGTGTGATGGGCCCGAACCAGCGGTCCTTCTGGACGCTGCCCGGCCGGTAGGCGATCTCGTCGGTGTTCGACCGTCCCCAGTTGACGACGTCCGCGAACTGCTTCCACCGGACACCGTCGCCGGCCGAGACCCAGTCGGTACGCGGCCCCGGGGCCACCGGCTGGAAGCGGAAACCGCGGGCGGCCGCCCACTCGTACGGCGGGAAGTCGGTCCGCGTCTCGGCAGCCTGTTGACCGGGCGGCGGGGCGAACACGAGGTCGATCCGGGCGAGGTGCTTCGGGTCCGTCCTGGGCGACGGATCCTCGGGTACGCCGCCGCGGTGGTAGTCGACCAGGTCGTACAGGTATCTCGATGACGGATGGGCGGTGACCGTGAGGCGTACCCCCTTGCGGCCGGCGGCGGTGATCCTGCTGATCAGGTTCTCGCCCGCACCCGCGATCAGCGACGCGACCGGGAGCGGTCCGTTCGTCGTACCGTCGGAGTTTCCGTACCACTCGCTGGCCCGGCCCTCGCGGTCGTTGACGACCAGGAGCAGCGCCGCGCCGGCGGCGGTTGCCGCCTTCACCCGCTCCGACGGGGGTACGGCGTCGTCCCGCCGCACGACGACGGCCCTGCCACGGGCCGACACGCCGGTGTAGTCAGCCGTCGAGCCGGTGCCGGCGAAGACGGCGTCGACGCGCGTCATGCCGTCGGTCAGCGGGTGGGCGCCCGGCTGTGCGAGGGGGTCACCGATGCGACCGCCCTCGTGGCTGATCTCCAGCGGTGTCTGCTCCGCCCGGATGCGGGTGGTGAAGACGAAGCTGCCCTGTCGCACCGTGCCCCTGGTCGGCAGTGCCCAGAGGCTGTCGTAGGTGGCGCCGGGCCAGAACGTCTCGTGCAGGGCGCTCGTGTCGCTGGGCGTCGGCTCGCGAGAGGTGAACGAGCGGTAGACGTCGATGCGACTGTTGGTGATGGCGGTCGGCTGGGGTGTCGCCACCTTCACCTGACGTGCCTTCGAGGCGTCGAGGTCGACGACCCGGTCGGTCGTCAACTCCACCTCGGGCACGGTCAGCAGCGCGAGGCCGAGCGAACGGTCGCCGTGCAGACCCTTGACGTCGACGGCGCCGACGACCGTGTAGGAGCCGGGCGTCCAGCGGCTGGTCAGCTGTCCGTCCGGTACCCACATGAAGGTCGAGACGCCGTCGGCACCGACGACCTCGACCTCACCACTCATGGGCCGGCCTGCGCGGTCCTTCAGTCGGATCGTGAGGTCGTACTTCTTGGACTCCACGGCGATCCCGACGGCCGTGTGCACGACACCGGCGCCGTGGCGGGCGGTGACCCGGGCCGAGTAACGGCCGGGGGTGAGGCCCTTCGGGTCCACCACGACGTCCACCGTCGAGGTGCCCTGTGCCGGCACCGTCAGCCGGGTGGCGCCCGCCGTGAAGGTCGTGGTGGGGGCGTCCGTGCCGTCGACGGAGAGCGCCAACGTGACGGCGCTGCTCGTGGTGTTGGTGTAGGTGATCTTCCGGGTGATGCGCTGCGGCTGCGTACGCGGCGACCACCGGACGAGACCCGCGTCGACCGATCCGGTCGCGATGATCTGGTCCTGGTGGTAGGCGGCGGCGACGTTCAACCGGCCAGTGCCGGCCCGGTAGGCGCTGTAGTCGGGCGTCGGCACGGTGGTGCTCATCAGGGCGTCCTTGATCTGCCCGGCGCTCCAGGTCGGGTGCTTCTGTGCCAACAGGGCGGCGGCGCCGGCGACGTGCGGTGCCGCCATCGAAGTGCCGCTGTCCAGCCGGTAGAAGCCCTCGCCCCACTCGATGTGCTGCGAGCGTGCCGCCAGCACGTCCACCCCCGGGGCGGTCAGATCGGGCTTGAGGCCGTCGTCGATCATCCGGGGTCCGGCGCTGGAGAAGTCGGCCAGGTGGTCGGTGGCGTCCACCGCGCCGATGGTCAGCGCGGCGTCCGCGGTCCCCGGCGCTCCCAGGGTGTACGGGTCCGGGCCGCCGTTGCCGGCGGCGACGACGAAGAGAGCACCGGTCTCGGCGCTCAGTTGGTTGACGGACTGGCTCAGCGGATCATCCTGGCTGTGCCAGGCGCTGACGCCGAGGCTCATGTTGATCACCTTGGCGTGTTCGGTCCGCGCCGCCCATTCCATGCCGGCGATGATCCCCGAGGTCGACCCGCTCCCGAACTCGTCGAGGACCTTGCCGATGACCAGGTCGGCGCCGGGGGCGACCCCCCGCTCCCGCCCGTCGGAGGCGGCGCCCGTCCCGGCGACCGTGGACGCGGTGTGGGTGCCGTGCCCGTTGCGGTCGATGACGTCCTGGCCGGGGATGAAACTGCGGGACGCCACGACCTGGTCCGCGAGGTCCGGGTGGGTCGTGTCCACTCCGGTGTCCAGCACGGCCACCCGTACGCCGCTGCCCGTTCCACCGGCGGCCCAGGCGGCCGGTGCGCCGACCTGCGCGGTGGTGTCGGCGAGGGCGGCCTTCGCCCTGCCGTCGAGCCACACCTTGTCGACGCCGGCGGCGAAGGAGGGCGTCGCGGCGTCGGCCGAGCGTGTCGTGGACGCCGCTGTGTCGGAACGTCCGGCGGTGAGGGCCGACCAGAAGTCGGCAGCCTGCGGGCGGTGGGCGCGGATCGCCTGGCCACGAACCGACGGCAGGTCCAGGGTGGTCTCCGCGCCCGGCAGGTCGGTGCGGGTCCGGAGCGTCGCCGAGTCCGTGGCGCGGGTGACGATCAGCGGGAGCGCGCTGGCCCGTGTGTCGTCGAAGCCCTGTGCGATGAGTTGCGTGACGTCGAAGAGCTGCTTGTCGAGGCGGCCGGTCGCCAGGTACGGCAACGCCTCGTCCGGATACACGTAGGTGTCGCCGCCCTCGGTGGCGACGCGTACGGAGCCGGTGGCGCCCGACGCGCGCGCGACGTCCACCGTGGGCGTTTGACCGGCGCGCCCGGGGGTCACGGTCACCCGGTCGCCGGTGATGAGGGTGACCGTCACGGGAGAGGCGGGGGCGTCAGCGGCCCGACCGGGTGGTGTCGGCGGTGCCGGGGACGCCGGAGCGGCGTGGGCTGTCGTCGGGGTGACGAGAGCGGCGACGAGGGTGACGCCGACCGCTGCTGCCGCAGATCTTCGGGTGGGAGAGAGCCGCACAGTGCCTCCTGAGGTGACCAGTTGCCGAATCTGATCACCTCGATGGATTCATGTAAAGATCATCGTCTTTACCGTGCGGTTGCGGGCACATTGCGCGGGCGGCCGGGCCCGGTCCCGTGAATTTGGGGTCGACCGCCGTGCCGACGTTGCGCCCTTCGGCGAGGATGGGCGCATGTCTTCTTTCGGCAAGTGGTGGGGCCGGTTCAGCGCGGTCCTCGGTGCGGTTGTTCTCGCGGTCTTCGTGCCGGTCGCGGCCTGGGCGTCCACGGGCACCGGAGAGCTGGTGGTGGAGGCCGCGCGGCGGCGCTCCCGTGGTGGCGGCTTCGGTTTCCTCGGACTGCTCTGCTGTCTCGTGGTGGTGGCGATCATCGTGTTCCTGGTGCTGCGACTGACGCGCAACCGCCGTGGCGGTCCGCCGCGCTGAGCGGCGGCACCGTCTGGGGCAGGACCGCGTTCGACGGGTGACCGCCGCGCGGAACGACCGGCGGGCTCAGCCCGCGAGGGCGCCGATGGCCTGGGACAGGAAGCGGGCGGTGGCCTCGCGGGTGCCGTCCCGCTTGACCCGGACGCGCTCGGCGGCGGTGACCAGCAGGGTGCGCACCTTGGCATGGCCCTTCGGCGGTGGCTCCGGCGCCGGCCCGAGCTGGTCGGCCAGGCTGTCGCCGAGGGCGGCGGCGCGCCGCTGCGCCGGGTCGGTGATGCTGCCCTGGGTGTACCGGCGGACGGCGAGGCTGGGGTTGAGGCCGCGCTCGTGGCCGAGGACCGTGCCGGCCTCGCCGTTGGTGGTCAAAAAGTTGATCACGTCGGCCACCGTGTCCGGATGGCGGGTGCCCCGGAAACCGGACCAGTACATCGACGCGCGCGGCCACTGGGCGCCCGCAGGACCGGGGAAGCCCACCACACCCAGCTCGGAGTCGGTGAGTCGTTGCAACTCCGGCAGCTGGTGGGACCACGCGAAGGAGGCGGCCGTCAACCCGGTGACCACCGGTTGCCGGGACGGCTCCCCGCTGTCGGCCTGCTCGACCAGGGCCGCGCCCGGTGTGGCCCGCCCGGCGCGGGCGCGCTGCCACAGCTCGAACCAGGCGATCAGCTCGTCGGCGCCGAAGCCGAGCTCCCGCCCCCGGTAGAACTCGCCGCCCTGGGACCGGAGCCAGAGCCAGAGGGCGCGATAGTCGCCGGACGCGTCCATCGTGCCGGCCACCTGACCGTCGCTGGCCTCGGTGACCTGCTGTGCCCACGCGATGTAGTCCGCCCAGGACGTCCCGCTGCGCGGCTCGGGTACCCGCAGCTCGCGCAGCAGGTCGCGGTTGAAGACCACAGCCGCGAGTGTCTGCCCGGCGGCCACCCCTGTCGTCCGCCCGTCCACCGTGCCGTAGCGGACCAGACCCTCCGGGAAACCACGCAGGTCCAGTCGGTGATCGCCGATCGCATCGGTCAGGTCCAGGACGATCTGACGCTGGGTGTACTCGGCCAACATCGAGTCGTCGAGCTGGATCAGGTCCGGAACGTTGCCGCCGGCCGCCTGGGTGGCCAGCCGCTCGTAGTAGCCGTTTACGCCCTGCCAGGTGACCCGGAAGGTGACCCCCGGGTTGCGCTCCGAGTACAGCCGGAGGGCCTTCTCCGTCAGCTCGGCCCGTTTCGCTCCGCCCCACCAGAAGACCGACAGCTCCACCGGCGCGTTCCCGGTCGAGGTGTCGGCGCCGTCGCTGCACCCGGCCAGCCCACCGGTGGCCAGCAGGGGAGCGCCGAGCAGCGCGCTGAGCACCCGGCGTCGGCCCGGGTCGGCGCCAAACCGGTCGAGCGTGGGACGAACAGCGGGCACGGGGTCTCCTGGCACCAACGGACGGGGGCCGGACCATTCACGCAGGCGGCGCACGAGGGTGTCAACGTCCGTCCGGTCACCCCGGTCGGATGGGTGGCCGCAACAGGCGCTGCCCGGTCACGTGGTGTACTAGGGCGCGTGGAACTTCTGCACTCGGGCAAGGTCCGGGATGTGTACGCCGACGGCGACGACCTGATCCTGGTCGCGTCGGACCGCATCTCGATCTACGACGTGGCGTTGCCGACGCCGATCCCGGACAAGGGCCGGCTCCTGACCGCGCTGTCGCTGTGGTGGTTCGAGCAACTGGCCGACCTGGTGCCGAACCACGTCATCTCGGCCACCGACGTGCCGGCCGAGTTCGCCGGCCGGGCGATCCGCTGCCAGCGACTCGACATGGTTCCCGTCGAGTGCGTCGCCCGCGGCTACCTCACCGGTGGCGGCCTGCGGGAGTACGAGCGCACCGGCGCGGTCTCCGGCGTACCGCTGCCCCGCGGGCTCGACGAGGCGTCGATCCTGCCCGAGCCGATCTTCACCCCGTCGAGCAAGGCGCCGGCCGGTGAGCACGACGAGCCGATCACCTACGCCGACGTGGTGGACAAGGTGGGCGAGGCGACCGCCGAACGGCTCCGGCAGATCACCATCGACATCTACCGGCGCGGCGCGGAGCTGGCCGCCGACCGGGGCATCCTGGTCGCCGACACCAAGATCGAGCTGGGCTGGGCGCCGGACGGCACCCTGGTACTCGCCGACGAGTTGCTGACGTCCGACTCGTCGCGCTTCTGGCCGGCCGAGTCGTACCAGCCGGGCCGCGTGCAGTTCTCCTACGACAAGCAGTACGTGCGGGACTGGGCCACCGGCGGCGGCTGGAACAAGCTGCCGCCCGCGCCGGACGTACCCGCCGAGGTCGTCGAGGCGACCCGCGCCCGCTACGTCGAGGTGTACGAGAAGCTCACCGGCAACCGCTGGGAGTGACCGCGCCGCCCCGGGGCCCTCAGTGGTTCCAGGCGTCGTTCCCGAACAACCTCGACCACAGATTGTCGACCACGCCCGAGGTGCCCCAGACGGTGTCCCCGTCGCCGTCCGCACCGGCCGGCGCGACCTGGGTGCCGCCTCCGTAGATCAGGTAGCCGGGTCCGGTCGGGGAACCGACCGCGTGGCGGGCGCCGCTGTGGATGCCGTAGCCCACGAAGTCGCGTTCCCACTTGGACAGGAACCCGGCGGCCACGTTGTCGAGCCCGTCGACGGTGGCCTGGACCAGGTCCTTCAGCACCCCGACGTCGCCGCTGCCCAGGTGGGTGCCGACGTCGAACGAGGCGGCGCCCGCGATGGCCGCCGCCCCGCCGGTGGCGACGGCCTCGGCCATCGTCTCGATCCCCTTCAGGAAACTGAGCGCCGAGGCGGCGAACGAGGCTGCCGTGGCCTCGGCCGACGCCGCGGCGGGCGCTCCGACGACGGTCGCCGAGGCCGCCACGATGAAAGTGGCGAAGGCCAGCAGGATCGTGGATACCACCGCGTACGCCACGACGAGGGCGAGCAGGACCCCGCCCACGCAGAGCATGGTGACGCCCACGGTGACCGTCAGCACCTGGGTGCCGACGACCTGGACGCCGTACGCGTTGATGTGCGCCCCGAACGCGTCGCGGTCCTTGCCGCTCCACTGGGCCGCTGTGAGGGTCGCGAGGGCGTCGTCGAGGTTGCCGTGTGCGGTGCCGAGCTGGTCGTACATGGCCAACCAGTCACCGCCCTTGCGCATGATCGTCTCGGGGTCGCACTGGTTGAAGTAGACGATCTGCGCGATCGGCCAGGCCGACGGGATGACCGAGGCGGCCACGCTGATCTCGGCCATCGCGATCTTCGCCGCGGCCGCGGGGTAGGTAGGGTCTGCCATGTCGGTCTCCGGCGTCGTCAGCGGGGAGCGATGGTGCTGGCGGTCTCGGCGGCTTCCCAGTTGTCCGCCGTACGGCCCAGCCGGGACCGGACCTCGGCGAGGTGCTCGCGTTTGGTGCGCAGTTGCTCCTCGACGAACTCGATCGCGCCCACGTAGGCGACCGCGAGCTGCGGCACCACCGAGGTGAAGTTGCTGTGTTCGATGGCGCGGGCGGAGGCCAGCAGCTCGGCGCAGGCGTCGAGGGGCGGTCCGACCTGACGTTCGATCGTCTCGCCGAGCGCACGGATCGCCGGCGGGTCAACCTCGATCATCGACTCTCCCCGTGTACGCGATCGATGTTCATGTTGCCGGAGCCCGGACAGCCTAACAGGATCATGGATGGGCGTGAGTGCCCGTCGCTGGTAGCCTGCGACCCATGCCAGCCGGACCGTCCGCGTCGACGCCCCCCGACAACTACGCGGCCCGGATGGCCCGCCGGCCGCGCTGGCAGCGGGTGGCGATGCCAATCGTGCTGCTCCTGGCCCTCCTGGTACTGCCGGTCGGCCTCGGCCGCAATCTTATCGGCGCCGAGCGGGTGAGCATCCAGGTCGAGTCCTGTGACAACGATGGTCCCAAGGGGGCCGAGCGGTGCCGTGGCACGTGGAGCATGTCCGACGGCCGGGTGGTCACCGGTCCGGTGGGCGGTGGCGCCCCGCACGCCGGGGACCGGGTCGACGGCTGGGCCAACGGCGACCGGGCCACCGTCAGCCTGATGGCCTGGGTCATCGCCCCGTTGCTGGTGGGCTCGGCCCTGCTGGCCGCCATGGTGGCGCTCGCCGTCGTCTATCTGCGGGCGGCCGCGAAGCGGGTGCGGCGCAGCCGCTGACCCGCTCCGGGCCGGCGACCGTCACACCCCCAGTTGACGCCGCAGTCGTTCCAGCATCTCCGTGCTCTCCCGGAGCGGCCCGCTGACCATGTCGTTGAGCTGCGCCAGCTTCGCCTGAGCCGCCGCCGGATCGTGCACGAGCGTCGCCGGTCCGGCCGGACCACCCACCTCGCGCATCACCTCGGCGGTCGCCCGTGCCAGGTCGGCCCGTGCCTCGCGCAGGAGGCCGGCGACCAGTTCCGACAGCTCGGCGGCGGGCAGGCGCAGGGCCCGTGGGTCGATCTGGAGTTCCCGGGCCGGGTCGTCGGCGGTGCAGGTGACGCGGACCAACCCGTTCTCGCTCTCCGCGCGACCGGTCAACCCGGTCAACCGGCCGCGCAGTTCCTCGCCGCGACCCAACTGCTCCCGCATCCGTGCGGCCAACTGCGCCATCACGTCCGGTCTCGGTGTGTCGCCGATCGGCCCGCTCATCGTGCCCCTCCCGCTGTCGTCGGTCTGACCGGCCGACGGTACCCACCGCGACCCGGAGCTGGGGGGCCGGACCATTGTGGAGGGCGGGTCAGCCCAGTCTCACGAAGACCCCGATGCCGACCACCAGCACGACAACGCTGACCGTGAGCAGCGAGACGAACGGGACCAGCACCGAGGACGTTCCCGCCGCGCTCGGCGACTCGACGAGGATCCGGTTCGGACGCTCGGGTTCGTACACGACGGTGACCGGCCCCGGCGCGGCCGACAGCGGGGTCTGCCGGAAGCGTCCCGGCGTCGCGGTCACCACGGAACCGTCGGTCGGCCGGTACCGCACCACCGGGTAGTAGGTCCGGGGACCGTTCCCCCGGATGACCGGACGCAGCTCCACCACCTCACCCGGCGTCCGTACGCCCCGGCGCAGCAGGCCGAGGTCGCGCCGGAACCGGACGAGGGCGTACGCCATCCCGGCCAGGCCAAGGCCGGCCAGGATCGTCAGCACCACCTGCGGCATGACTCACTCCTCCCAGTCGAGGGTGCGCTGGACGGCCTTGCGCCACTGACGCAACTCCCTCTCGCGCAGCTCGGGGGCCATCGTCGATTCCCACTGCGCGTCGGAGCGCCACTGCGCGCGCAGGGTCGCGAGGTCGGGCCAGAAACCCACCGCCAGACCGGCGGCGTACGCGGCGCCGAGGCAGGTGGTCTCGGTGATCCGGGAGCGGACCACCGGAACGTCGAGCACGTCGGCGAGGAACTGCATGAGCAGCGCGTTGGCCGTCATCCCGCCGTCCACCCGGAGCCGGCGCAGCGCCACGTCGGAGTCGGCGTCCATCGCGTCGACCACCTCGCGGGTCTGCCACGCCGACGCCTCCAACACGGCCCGGGCCAGGTGTCCCTTGGTGATGTAGCCGGTCAGGCCGGCGATCACCCCGCGCGCGTCGCTGCGCCAGTGCGGGGCGAAGAGACCGGAGAACGCCGGCACGACGTAGCAGCCGCCGTTATCGTCCACGGTGCGGGCCAGGTCCTCCACCTCGGACGCCGAGGAGATCAACCCGAGGTTGTCCCGCAGCCACTGCACGAGCGAGCCGGTGACCGCGATGGCGCCCTCCAGGGCGTACGCCGGTGGTTGGTCCTTGATCCGGTACGCGACGGTGGTGAGCAGGCCGTGCGTCGACGGGACCGGGCTGGCGCCGGTGTTGAGCAGCAGGAAGCTGCCGGTGCCGTAG
Organism: Micromonospora sp. NPDC005174; assembly: GCF_040608495.1. Lineage (NCBI taxonomy): Bacteria > Bacillati > Actinomycetota > Actinomycetes > Micromonosporales > Micromonosporaceae > Micromonospora > Micromonospora sp. NPDC005174. The sequence continues at coordinate 86,682 of NZ_JBEXIJ010000007.1, forward strand.
GTGCACTTCGCCTCGCCCGGCTGGAAGCAGGTCTGCCCGAACAGGGCGGCCTGCTGGTCGCCGAGCGCGCTGGCCACCGGCACGCCGGCCAGGACACCGGTGGCCGTGCCGTACACCTCGGCGGAGCAGCGGATCTCCGGCAGCATCGCGGCCGGCACGCCCAGCGCGTCCAGCAGTTCCGGGGCCCAGTCGAGGGTGGTCAGGTCCATCAGCAGGGTCCGGCTGGCGTTGGTCACGTCGGTGACGTGCCTGCCGGTGAGCTTCCAGATCAGCCAACTGTCCATCGTGCCGAACAGCACCTCGCCGCGCTCGGCGCGCTCGCGCAGACCGTCGACCTCGTCGAGCAGCCACCGCAGCTTCGGACCGGCGAAGTAGGTGGCCAGCGGAAGGCCCGTGCGAGCCCGGAAGCGCTCCTCGCCGTACGCCGAAGACAGCTCGCGCAGCAACGGCCCGGTGCGGGTGTCCTGCCAGACGATGGCGTTGGCCACCGGGCGGCCGGTGGCCCGGTCCCAGACGACGGTGGTCTCCCGCTGGTTGGTGATGCCCAGGGCGGCGAGCCCGCTCGCGTCGATGCCGGCGGACCGCAGCGCCTCGGCCACCACCTGCTGCACGTTGTCCCAGATCTCCTCGGCGTCGTGCTCCACCCAGCCGGGGCGGGGAAAGATCTGGCGGTGCTCGCGTTGGGCCGCGGCGACGATCTCCCCGGCGGAGTCGAAGACGATGCACCGCGAGGAGGTGGTGCCCTGGTCGATGGCGGCGACGTACTCGGGGGTCACGGCAGCACCGTACCCAAACCGGCGACGCGGAGCGACCGACGTCACGTCGGCCTTCGCTTCGCCTACGATGTGCGAACGTGCGCGACATCGCCGTTTTCAGTGGAACCGCCCATCCCGATCTGGCTGCCGAAATCTGCGCCCACCTGGGGGTGCCGCTGCATCCGGTGCGGGTCTCCCGGTTCGCCAACGACTGTCTCGAAGTGCAGTTGCAGGCCAACTGCCGCGAGCGGGACGTCTTTTTGATCCAGCCGCTGGTGCCACCGGTCCAGGAGAACCTGGTCGAGCTGCTACTGATGATCGACGCGGCGCGGGGCGCGTCCGCCGGCCGGATCACGGTGGTGCTGCCGCACTACGCGTACGCCCGCTCGGACAAGAAGGACGCGCCACGGATCTCGATCGGCGCCCGGCTCGTCGCCGACCTGCTGACCTCGGCCGGAGCGGACCGGGTACTCGCGCTGACCCTGCACTCGCCGCAGGTGCACGGCTTCTTCAGCGTTCCCGTCGACCACCTGCACGCGCTGCGGGAGTTGGCCACCCACTTTCGGCGGTACGACCTCAGCAACACCGTCGTGGTCTCGCCCGACCTGGGCAACGCCAAGGAGGCCGCGGCCTTCGCCCGGCTGCTCGGCACGCCCGTCGCGGCCGGTGCCAAGCAACGGTTCAGCGACGACCTGGTCAAGATCAGCGCGGTGATCGGTGAGGTCGCCGACCGGGACGTGATCGTGTTGGACGACGAGATCGCCAAGGGCAGCACGGTGATCGAGCTGATGGAGCACCTGCGCGACCTCAAGGTCCGCTCGATCCGGTTGGCCTGCACGCACGGCCTGTTCTCGGGCGACGCGTTGCGTCGGCTCAGCGACCAGAACGGGGTGTTGGAGATCGTCTGCACCAACAGCGTCCCCATCGCCGCCGAGAAGAGGGTGGAGAAGCTCCAGGTCCTCTCGGTGGCTCCGGCGCTGGCCGAGGCGATGCGCCGGATTCACAACGGAGAGTCGGTCTCCGCCCTCTTCGGCTGACCTCAACGCCTACCGCCCCGCCCTCACCCCACCCCACCCCACCCCGCCCTCGCCCCGCCGCGCCGCTCCCGCCCCCGCCGATCTTGCAGTTTGTGTTGCCCAAATGTCGCCTTGGGACCGCTTTGTCGCCACCGAAAGTGCAAGATCGACGCGACGAGGGGCGGGGGACGGGGGGCGACGCGACGAGGTTAGGGGGTGGGGAGGGTGGCGGTTATGCGGACCGTGGTGCCGGCGGAGCTGGTGGCGATCTCCATGGCGTCGGTCAGTTCGCGGGCCAGCCAGAGACCCCACCCGCCCGCGGTGTCCGGGGCGGGGCGGCTCCGGTCACCGAGCCGCTGCGGGGTGATGCCGTGCCCGTGGTCCGCCACCTCGCAGAGCAGCTCACCGGGCTCCTGCCAGAGCCGCAGCCACCCGCGCCCACCGCCGTGCCGCACGGCGTTGGTGATCAGCTCGTTGACGGCGAGCACGAAGTCGTCCAGTCGTTGGCCGTCGAGACCGCAGGCGTGCGCGCAGGAGGTGACCGAGTGGCGAATCTCGGTCACCTGGGCCTGGTTGAAGGCCTCGGCGATCAGGAGGGCGGGTTCGATGGGCACAACCGTACGCGGTGCGTGCGGATCTGCATTCGTCATGGCCCTGTCCCGGGTGCGGATCTCGGAGTATTTCGCGGCTTTTCAACCGTACTTCAGCGTTTCTCGCACCGCACGCCGTGGCCCCCGCGCGGCTGACCCGGCTGTGGCATCCTGACCGCCATGCCGTCCCCGCCAGGTGGTTTCGAGGTGCCGCTCTGGCGGGCGCTCACCGTGTTCCGGCTGGCCTCCCTCGGGTACGTCTGCGCGCTCGCCGTGCGCGACGTCGACAGGTACGACCATCCGATCGCCGTCGGCGCCCTGGTACTGCTGATGATCATCTGGACCGGAGTGACAGCCGTCGCGTACGCCCGGCCGGCCTGGCGTCGCTGGCCGCTGCTGCTGGTCGACCTCGGCGTGGTGATTGCCATCGTGCTGTCCAGCCCGTGGGTGGTGGGACGGCAGGCGCTCGGACACGGCGTACCCACTCTCGGGGTGGCCTGGATGGCCGGCCCGGTGCTGGCCTGGGCCGTCTCCGGAGGCCGGCGTCGCGGCACGGTGGCCGCGCTGCTGGTGGCCGGCGCGGACCTGGCCACCCGGGAGCGGATCGGCCAGTCCTCCTTCACCGGGGTGATCCTGCTGCTGCTCGCCGGGCTGGTGGTCGGGCACGTCGCCCGGCTCGCCGCGACCGCCGAGGAACGCCTGCAACACGCGGTGGAGTTGGAGGCCGCCACCCGGGAGCGGGAGCGGCTGGCACGCGACATCCACGACTCGGTCCTCCAGGTGCTGGCGCTGGTGCAGCGGCGCGGTGCGCACCTGCCCGGTGAGGCCGGCGAGTTGGCCCGGCTCGCCGGTGAACAGGAGGCCGCACTGCGCGCCCTGATCGCCGACGCCACCCCGGCCGCGCTGACCGGGACGGACGCGGTGGACCTGCGTGGCCTGCTCGGCCGGTACGCGTCGGCGGCGGTGTCGCTGTCCGCGCCGGCGACCCCGGTGACCCTGCCCCGGCAGGTGGCGGGCGAGTTGGCGGCCGCCACCGGGGCGGCCCTGGACAATGTGGGCCACCACGCCGGAGGGCGGGCCTGGGTGCTGATCGAGGACGAGGGGGAGACCGTGACCGTGTCGATCCGTGACGAGGGGCCCGGCATCGGAGAGGGCAGACTGGCCGAGGCCGCCGCGCAGGGGCGGCTCGGCGTGACCCAGTCGATCCGCGGTCGGGTGTCCGACCTGGGCGGGACGGTCCGGATCATGTCGAGCCCCGACGCCGGCACCGAGATCGAGCTGACCGTGCCGAGGACGCGGCGGTGACCGCCGTGCGGGTGATGGTGGTCGACGACCATCCGATGTGGCGCGAGGGCGTGGCCCGGGACCTGGCCGAGGCTGGCTTCCTGGTGGTGGCTACCAGCGGCGAGGGGCGGCAGGCGATCCGTGTCGCCGCCGCCGTTCGACCCGACGTGGTCGTACTCGACCTGCAACTACCGGACATCTCCGGCGTCGAGGTGGTCGTCGGGCTGCGCGCCGTCCTGCCCGACGTGCGGGTGCTGATGCTCAGTGCCAGTGGCGAGGAGCAGAGCGTGCTCGACGCGGTCAAGGCGGGCGCCACCGGCTACCTGGTGAAGTCGACGGCACCCGGTGAGTTCCTCGATGCGGTACGTCGCACCGCCGCCGGCGCTCCCGTCTTCACGCCCGGTCTGGCGGGACTGGTGCTGGGGGAGTACCGCCGGTTGGCCGCCGGGCCGGACGCGGGCACGGCCGACGACGGTGAGCCGGGGACGCCCCGACTCACCGGCCGGGAGACGGAGGTGCTGCGCCTGGTGGCCAAGGGGATGTCGTACAAGCAGATCGCCGAGCGGCTCGGCCTGTCCCACCGTACGGTGCAGAACCACGTGCAGAACACGCTCGGCAAGCTGCACCTGCACAACCGAGTCGAGTTGACCCGCTACGCCATCGAGCGTGGCCTGGACGACTGACCGGCTCAGACCGAGCGCGGCGGCTCGGTCTCGTGGATGGCCAGCTCCTCCGCGGTCGCCCCGCCACCCGCCGAACCGGCGTCGTACGCCACGGAATCGGTCTCCTGGTCGGTGTGCGCCCCCTCGTCCGGTTCCACCAGCCGGCCCACCGTCGCGTCGGCGACAGTGCCGAGCTGACCGTGGTCGTAGAGGGAGACCGGCGAGTTGGGATCCGAGGTGGGCCCCGGGTTCATCACGTCGGCGTCGAGCTGGGCCTCCGCCGCGGCGGCCTCGTTCTCCGCCTCGAAGGCGATCTTCGGGTCGACCGGGCCGGCGAGCGGGTCGTCCACCGGACGCTCGTACACCTCCCGATCGAGCTTGTAGTCCAACGACTCCCCGTCCAGTTGCTCCTCGGCGGTCGTCCCGAAGCGGTCCACCGCCACCGGGGTCCGGTCGCCGGGCAACTGGGCCGGGTCCGGGCCGTCCGCCTCGCGCCCGGTGAGCACGTCGTCGTTGGCGGTGGAGTCGTCATCGGCGGTGTCGGGCAGGCCCTGCGCCTCGGTGTCGGACACGGGGGTCGGGTACTCGTTGTCGCGCATGTCTGATCACTACCCGCTGCCCTCGCGCCGTAACCGGAGCACGGCTGGTCATCAGCGGTCGGGGCGGGATCGACGGTTCATCGCCGCCATCGTGCCGACGGCGGTGCCGGCGGCGGCGAGACCGAACGCCGCCGTCATCCGCACCAACTGACGTCGTCGACCGTGCCAGCCGCCGTCGTGGCTGGCCTGCCCGTCGGCATGGAACACGTTGCCGGTGCTGTCCAGTCGGACGCCCGGGCCGAACTGGGTGCGGTGGGCGTACCAGCCGAGGGTCCGCTCGACCAGCGCCGGGGCCAAGCGCCACTGCAGGCCGAGCAGCCGGGCCGCCCCACCCGCGTACGCCTCGCGGCGTGGTCGGCGCAGCAACCGCACGATCGTCTCGGCGACCACCTCCGGCGGGTAGATCGGCGGGGGCGGCACCAACTCCCGGCCGGTGTGGTTGGCCGCGTGCCGGAAGAACGGGGTGTCGATGGTGGCCGGCAGCACGGTGCAGACGGAGATCTGCCCCCGGCCGGTGACCCGCAGCTCCTGCCGAACGGTGTCGGCCAGGCCGCGGATGCCGTGTTTGGCGGCGTTGTACGCCGACTGATACGGCATCGCCACCTCGGCCAGCACCGACGCGTTGTTGACCAGCACGCCCCCACCGGCCGCTTCGAGGTGCGGCAGCGCGGCCTTGATGCCGTGCACGGTACCCAGCAGGTTGACCTCCAGGACGCGCCGGAACTCGGCGACGGGGATCTCGTCGAACAGACCCACCGCGCTCACCGCGGCGTTGTTCACCCAGGCGTCGACGCGGCCGAATTCGACCACCGCCCGCTCGGCCAGGTGCTGGACCGAATCGAGGTCGGTCACGTCGGTCGGTACGGCCAACGCTCGGCCGCCCAGTTGTCGGCAGCGCTGCGCGACCTGTCCCAGCGCCTGCTCGCTGCGGGCGGCGAGGACCACGGCCGCGCCGCGGCGGGCCAGCGCGTACGCGGTTGCCGTGCCGATCCCGCTGGACGCGCCGGTGATCACCACGGTCGAGTCGTCGAGGCTCCGGGTCAGCGGCATTCACCAGCGGTACCCCGGGTCGGGCCTGGTCATTCCCACCGGCCGTCGACGATCCGAATCGGGGCTACTGTGATTGCCGTGGCGCAAGTGTCGGTGGCACTCGCGGTGACTGTTCCCGATCTGCCAGGTTTCGGCTCGGGTCCCGCAGGTTAATGGGACGCTCTGACCGGGACCGCCGAGGAAAAGATCGCAGGGAGGTGACCCATGCGCGTCGGCCTCGTCTGCGCGCACAGCAGTTCGTACCGGCACGCCGACGGCCCGCCGGTCGGCACCCGACAACACATCGCACGGGTCGCCGCCGAGTTGGTCGGCAGAGGCCATGATGTCCGGATCTACGAGCGCCAGGATGATCCGGCCCTGCCGGCGACGGCGGACGTCGACGGCTACCGGGTGCACCGGGTGCCCGTCGGCCCTCCGACCGCCCTGCCCACGGCCGGGCTCGTACCGCACGTCACCGAGTTCGGCCGCTGGTTGACCGACGAGTGGGGCGGCGCCTGGCGTCCCGAGGTGGTGCACGGGCACTACTGGATCGGTGGCCTGGCCGCCGCGCACGCCGTCCGGGAGACCGACATCCCGGTCGTGCAGACCTTCCACTCCCTCGGCGTGGAGCAACTCCGTCACCTCGGCGGCGGGTACGACGGCCCGGGGGAGCGCATCCCGCTGGAACGGGCGCTGACCAGGGCGGTGGACATCGCCGTCGCCCAGTCCAACGACGAGGTGGACGAGCTGACCCGGATGGGTCTGCAACGGACCTCCGTGGCGATGGTGCCGGCCGGCGTGGACATCGCGCAGTTCCACCCGGACGGCGAGGCGGCCCCGCGCGAACAGCGGGCCCGGATCCTCTCCGTCGGCGGACTGTCCCCGGGGCACGGCCAGGACGACCTGATCAGGGCGATGCGACTGGTCGGCGACGCCGAACTGGTGATCGCCGGTGGCCCACCCGCCGATCAACTGTCCCACCACGCGGAGTCGCGCCGCCTGCGCGAACTGGCCGAGCGCGCCGGGGTGGCCGAGCAGGTACGCCTGGTCGGGGCGGTGCCGCACGACCAGATGGCGACCTGGTACCGCTCGGCCGACGTGGTGGCCTGCACCCCGCACTACTCCTCCGCCGGGCGGGTCTCCCTCGAGGCGATGGCCTGCGGGGTGCCGGTCGTCGGCTACGCGATGGGTGGCCTGGCGGACGCCGTCGTCGACGAGGTCACCGGCCGCCTGGTGCCACCCGGCGACGTCCGGACCCTCGGCCTGTCGCTGCGCCGGCTGCTCGGCGACAACGCCGGCCGGTTCGCCTACGGTCACGCCGCAGTTGACCGGGTCCGCAGCAGCTACACCTGGGAACGGACCGCCGGTGCACTGGAACGCCTCTACGAGCGGGTGGTGAGCCGCCGCAAGCCCGTCGAGGCCTGAGACGACACGGCCCACGCCACGCCCGCACGGTGTGGCGTGGGCTGCTCGCTCACCGGCGTGGTGGGCTTCTCGCTCAGATGGGCCGGCCCACGCCGACCATGGCCCGGTCGCGGCGGTGCGCCATCGAGCGGTGCTGCTGCGGCTGGGCGTACCGGGTCAGACCGATCACGGCCGCCAGGGTGACCAGGAAGCCGACGGCGGCCAGCCACTCCCGCCCCGGCCAGATCTTGTCGTTGAGCAGCAGCAGGCCGACGATCGCGGCGGGCACCGCCCCGGCCGCGTCCATGGCGGCGACGGCAGCGGTCGTCGAGCCGCGCTGCATGGCCAGGCCGAGCAGCAGTTGGCCGACGATCGAGTGGGCGACCAGCAGGTAGAACAGCGGGTCGGCGAGGAACGCCTCGGCCGACGGCGCGGAGGCCAGGGGGCGTGCCGCGACGGCGGCCGAGGAGAACGCCAACCCGGCCAGCGAGCCCAGCGCCACCGAGCCGGGCGCGCCGTGCAGCCGGACGGCGAAGACGCCGAGCACCGCGATGACACCGAGCGCCACCAGGAGGGCCACCGAGCCGGCGGTGCCGAGCTGCTTCGACGGCGCCGGCCGGGCGGCCAGCACCAACGCGGTGATCCCGGCGAAGAGCAGGGCCAGCAGGGCCACCTCCGCCATCGGCAACCGCCACTTCAGCACCAGTACGCCGATGATGGCGGTCACCCCGAGCCCGGCCGCCACGCTCGCCTGCACCAGGAACAGCGGCAGATCGCGCCGGGCCAGGAAGGCGAGCACGAAACCGCCGATCTGACAGGTCAGCCCGACCAGGTATGTCCGGTGCCCGGCCAGTCTCAGCAGCAGACCCGGATCGAAGGTGTGGTGCACGGTGGTGCGGGCCGCCGCCACCGACTGGAGCAGGTTGGCGAAGCCGTACGCGACGATCATCGCCGCGAGGAAGCACCAGCCGGAGGAGACCACCTGGCGAGGATAGAGGTTGTCGTGAGTCAGCGCTCGGCTGGTCGATCGAGGCGGGCGAGGATGTCGGCGTGCAGCACACCGTTGGTGGCCACCACGCTGCTCTCGGTGCCGGGCTCGCCCGTCGGCGCGGGTCGACCGCTCAGATCGGTGATCGTGCCACCCGCCTCGGTCACGATCGGCACCAGCGCCGCCACGTCCCACAGGGACAGCTCCGGCTCGACCATCACCTCCAGCGCGCCCTCGGCCAGCAGCACGTAGCCGTAGAAGTCGCCGTACGCCCGGCTGCGCCAGCCGGCCCGCAACAGGTCGAGCATCGCGTCGAGCCGGCCGGCGTCCTCCCACCCGGTCAACGACGAGTAGCAGACGCTCGCGTCGCCGACGTCGCGTACCGCGGACACGCCGATCCGCTCGCCGGCGTCGGGACCGGGACCGGCGTACGCGCCCGCGCCCGCGCTCGCCCACCAACGCCGCCCCAGCGCCGGCGCGGACACCACGCCGACCGCCGGACGGTCACCGTCGTACAGCGCGATGAGGCTGGCCCACACCGGCACCCCACGGACGAAGTTCTTGGTCCCGTCGATCGGGTCGACGATCCACCGGCGACCACGCAGGTCGGTGGCCGGGGCCGCGCCGTACTCCTCACCGAGCAGTCCGTCGCCGGGCCGGTGCTCGGCCAGCAGCGCGCGGATCTCCCGCTCGACGGCGGTGTCCGCGTCGGAGACCGGTGTCAGGTCCGGCTTCGTGTCCACCCGCAGGTCGAGCGCCCGGAACCGGGCCGTGGCGATGGCGTCGGCGCGGTCGGCGAGCAGGTGGGCGAGGGCGAGGTCGTCGGCGTACCCGGTCATGCCGGCAACCTAGCCGACGCCCGCCGGCTCACTCGTCGGGCCCGCGCCGGTCGTCCTCGCCGGGCCCGCGCTGGTCGCTGTCGCCGCGCGCGTCGCCGTCGCCGGCACGCGAGGCGAGCAACCGGCGGTACGACGCCAGCCGGCGCGGGTCGGCCTTGCCGGCGGCCACCCAGGCGTCCAGGGCGCAGTCGGTCTCGTCGGCCGTGTGCTGGCAGTTGGGCGGGCAGTCGACGGTGCCCTCGACCAGGTCGGGAAAGCCGTGCAGCAGGCTGTCGGCGGAGACGTGCGCCAGCCCGAAGCTGCGGATGCCCGGGGTGTCGATGATCCAGCCCGGGTCGGTGTCGACACCCGGCACCGGTGGCAGCCGCAGCGCCACGGCGCTGGTCGAGGTGTGCCGGCCACGGCCGATCGCGCTGACCACGCCGACGGCGCGCGCGGCCTCCGGGACGAGGCGGTTCACCAGCGTCGACTTGCCCACTCCGGAGTGCCCGACCAGTACCGAGACCTTGCCGCTCAGCAGCGCACGAAGCGCGCCCAGGTCGGAGTCGGGCCGGTTGAGCACGTACGGCAGCTCCAGCTCCGTGTAGTAGCCCAGCACCTCCTCCGGACCGGCCAGGTCGGCCTTGGTGAGGCAGAGCAGCGGCTCGACGTCGGCGTCGTACGCGGCCACCAGGCAGCGGTCGATGAACCCGGTACGCGGCGGCGGGTCGGCCAGCGCGCTGACGATCACCAACTGGTCGGCGTTCGCCACGACGACCCGCTCCAACCGGCCCTCGGCGGTGGTCTCGTCGTCGTCCGCCGTGCGACGCAGCACCGAGCGGCGCTCGGCGATCCGGACGATGCGGGCGAGAGCGCCCTGCGCGCCGGAGGTGTCCCCCACGAGGCTGACCCGGTCACCCACGACCACCGACTTACGGCCCAGTTCCCGGGCCCGCATCGCGGTCACCGTCGGCAGCTCGGCCCCGACCACGCCGCGTTCGGCGCCGGCCAGCACACACTGGTAGCGGCCCCGGTCGACGGCGATGACGAAGCCGTCGACCGCGTCACTGTGCTGGGGTCGGGTGCGCGTACGCGGACGCGACGACTTGCCGGGCCGGACCCGTACGTCGTCCTCGTCGTACTCCCGCCGTTTGGTCGCCAGGACCGTCCCCTTCTCGCGTCAGCTCTTGCCAGTCACCATCGCTGACCATAGTGCCGGGAACTCGGGCATCGTCTTGGAGGTACACCCCACGTCGTCCACCTCGATGCCCGGAACGGCGAGCCCGGCCACCGCTGCGGCGTGCGCCATCCGGTGGTCCTGGTGGGTGCGGAAGACTCCGCCGCGCAGTGGGCGGGGCCGGATCTCCAACCCGTCCGGTGTCTCGGTGATGTCGGCACCGAGCCCGCCGAACTCCCGCGCCAGCGCGGCGAGCCGGTCGGTCTCGTGGCCGCGGATGTGCCCGACGCCGGTGAAGACCGACGGCGAGTCGGCAAGCATGGCCAGCGCGGTCAACACCAGGGTCAGCTCGCCGACGTCGGACAGGTCGGCGGTCACGCCGTGCACCACGCCGGTGCCCCGGACGGTGAGCCCGCCGGTGGAGAGGGTGACCTCGCCGCCCATCTGCTGCAGCAGCGTGCGGAGCCGGTCGACCGGCTGCGCGCTGCGGTGCGGCCAACCCTGCAGGGTCACCTCGCCGCCGGTGACCAGGGCGGCGGCGAAGAACGGCACGGCGCCGGAGAGGTCGGGCTCGATCTCCCAGCCGCGCCCGGTGAGCGGGCCGGGCTCGACGGTCCACACGTCGGGGGTGCTGTCGTCGACGGCGGCACCGGCAGCGCGCAGCATCTGCACGGTCATCCGTAGGTGTGGCGCGGACGGCACCGGCGGGCCGACGTGGCGCACCACGAGGCCCCTGTCGAAGCGGGGAGCGGCCAGCAGCAGCCCGGAGACCAGCTGGCTGGACGCGGAGGCGTCGATCACCACCGCACCGCCGGTGACCCGACCGGCGCCGAGCACGGTCAACGGCAGGCTGCCCGAGCCGGTGACGTCGATCCGGACGCCCAGCGAGCGCAGCGCGTCGACAAGCGGGCCGAGCGGGCGGGTGCGGACGTACGGGTCGCCGTCGAAGGTGACCTGCCCGTCGGTCAGGCCCGCCACCGGCGGCAGGAACCGCATCACGGTGCCGGCCAGCCCCACGTCCACGTGGGCGGGGCCGACCAGCGGGTGCGGCCGGACCAGCCAGCGCTCGTCGTCACTGATCGAGACGTGCGCGCCCATCGCGCGCAGACCTGCGGACATCAGCTCGGTGTCGCGGGCGCGCAGTGGCTCGGCCAGGGTCGACGGCCCGGCGGCCAGGGCGCTGAGCACCAGGGCGCGCGCGGTCATCGACTTGGAACCGGGTAGGCGCAGCGTCGCCGCCACCGGGTCGGATGCGGTCGGTGCGGTCCACGGCTGCGGCGGCCGGGTCGCGGTCAGATTCCCCACGGTTACATTCTGCCGTGCCGGCCGGTGGGAGGCATCGACCGGCGGTCGTACTCCCGGTTGGCGGGACAGCAGGCGGGGCCCCGGAGGGATAGCGTGGGCGCATGTGCGGCAGGTACGCGACGACCCGTGGCGCCGGTGAGCTGAGCGCCCTGTTCGAGTCGTCCGACGACACCGACGGGGTGATCCGGCCGGATCACAACGTCGCGCCCACCGATCGCGTTCCGCTGGTCCGGCTCACCCCCGAGGGTCACCGCAGTCTCTGCGTCGCCCGCTGGGGTTTCCTGCCGCACTGGTCCCGGTCCGCCGCCGGCGCGGCGCGCATGATCAACGCGCGGGCCGAGACGGTGGCCACCAGTCGGGCGTACGCCGGCGCGTTCGCCCGGCGTCGCTGCCTGGTTCCGGCCGACGGCTGGTACGAGTGGGTCCGTCAACCCGACGGCGGTCGGCAGGCGTACTTCATGACCCCGGCCGACGGCTCGGTGCTCGCCCTGGCCGGCATCTGGTCGGTCTGGGAGTCCGGCGCCGACAGTCGGCTCACCTTCAGCGTGCTGACCACAGCGGCTGTCGGCGAGCTGGCCGAGGTGCACGACCGGATGCCGGTGCTGCTGGAGCCCGAGCGGTGGTCGTCGTGGCTGACGCCGTGTGACGAGCCCGAGCGCCTGCTCACGTCCGCGTCGCCCGACCTCCTCGCCGGGTTGGAGATCCGCCCGGTCGGGCCGGCCGTGGGCGACGTCCGCAACGACGGCCCGGAGTTGACGGCCCGGGTGTCCGTCCCGTCGATGTCGTCCCCGCCGGAGCTGACCCTGTTCTGAGAATGAGAGGCATCGTCGGGCGCCGATTTGCCAGGTTCTGATCGATTCGTCGCCTGGCCGTTCAGCCATGTTCTCGAAAGCCCCTTGTCCTCGTGTCCGAAAGTGCGATACAACACAGCGCCGGTAGTGGCTGTCGGTTCGCACGGGGCGGACGACTTCACCGATCCTGCCGGTCCCACGGGGGAGGTGGGTGGAAATGACACGGGCGCGTATGCCCCGCCCGCACGAGGTGGCTGCGGCACGCAGAGATCCGCGGCTGCTACGGGCCTTACGAGAACGCCGACAGGACGACGCGTGGCGCACCAGAGGCACGTGCCAGAGCGTCGATCCGGAGACGTTCTTTCCGGCGCCGAACGAACCGGCGGACGCCGCCGTCGCTCTGTGCCGCAGTTGCGACGTGCAGGGTTCCTGTCTGGCGTGGGCGCTGGAGGTGGGCGACTGCCACGGCGTGTGGGGCGCGACCACGCCGCGCGAGCGGCGGGCGATGCTCGTCGCGTGGCGCGGCGAGGTCGAGCCTGATCCGGACGCGGTCGACGACGCCGGCCCACCGGTGCGCGACCGCCTGCTCACACTGGTGCCGCTGAGCTGACCAACGCGGCGAACCGATCCCGGTGACCGGCGGGCCGGCGCAGAATGGGCCGGTGCTGCCCAGCGACGACATCGACACCCCGCGCGGTCCGGCGCGGCTCGACACCGACCTGCCGGTCGGGCCGCCGGACCGCGCGGCCACCGTCGCGCCAGCTCGTGCGCCGGCAGCCCTGCTGGTGCTCGGGCACGGTGCGGGCGGCACCGTGGACGCCCCCGACCTGCTCGCGGTACGGGACGCGGCGGTCGCGGCCGGCCTCGTGGTGGTCCGGGTGACACAGCCCTACCGGGTCGCCGGTCGGCGTGCGCCGGCACCGGCCGGGCACCTCGACGAGGCGTGGACCGCCGTGCTGGCCGTGCTGCGCGAGCGGTACGCCGACGTACCCACGATCCTGGTCGGCGGTCGTTCCAGTGGCGCGCGGGTGGCCTGCCGGACGGCGGGCGCGGTCGGCGCGGCCGGCGTCGTCGCGCTGGCCTTTCCGCTGCACCCACCGGGCCGGCCGGAGCGTTCCCGGGCCGCCGAACTCGCCACCGGCCTGCCCACCCTTGTCGTCAACGGCGACCGGGACCCGTTCGGGATGCCGGCGTCCGGGCCGGACGTGCGGGTGGTGAGCCGTCCGGGGGAGACCCACGACCTGCGGCGGGACCCGGCCGGGACGGCCACCGTCGTACAGGAGTGGCTGCGCTCCCACGGTTGGACGGCGGACTGACCGGCGGACCGTTTCCGGTGCCGGGCGCGGGTCGTTGCAACCGGTGGCGCCGTCGGACCGATTCGGACAGGCGGTGCCAGTCCTCCCAGGCCCTTCCTGGTCCCAGCGCCGGTGCCACCGGGGCCGGGACCAGGAACGGGAGAGCCGGACGGAATGCCCCAGTGGTCATCTCGCGTTACCAACCCCGGACGACTTTTCTGCGAGGGGGGTGACCGGTGCCGACCGAGACACGAAGCCTGGAACGGGACGAGCGGGACGCCCGGCAGCTACGACGGCTGTTGGATGGTCCGGACTGGCCCGTGACAGCGGGACCGGGCGGGGTGGGTACGGTGAGCACGAGCACACCGGCCGGAAGTGAATCTGCGGGCAGGTCCGTGCGCGTATCCTCGGCGGGAAAGCATCCGACGCGAGGGGATGTGCGGTTGACCACCGAGAAGACGGACGAGCGCAGGGCCCGGTTCGAGCGGGACGCGATGCCATTCGTCGATCAGCTCTACGCTGCTGGGCTGCGCATGACGCGTAACCCGGCGGATGCCGAAGACCTGGTCCAGGAGACGTACCTGAAGGCGTACGCGGCCTTCCACCAGTTCGAGCAGGGCACGAACCTGAAGGCCTGGCTCTACCGGATCCTGACCAACACCTACATCAACTCCTACCGCAAGCGGCAGCGCCAGCCGATCCAGGCGCCGACCGAGGAGATCACCGACTGGCAGCTCGCCGAGGCCGAGTCGCACACCTCCAGCGGTCTGCGCTCGGCTGAGACCGAGGCTCTGGACCGGCTGCCGGACAGCGACGTGAAGGAGGCCCTCCAGCAGTTGCCGGAGGAGTTCCGCCTGGCCGTCTACCTGACCGACGTCGAGGGCTTCTCCTACAAGGAGGTCGCCGACATCATGGGCACGCCGATCGGCACCGTGATGTCGCGTCTGCACCGCGGCCGTCGTAATCTGCGCAAGCTGCTCGAGCAGTACGCCTCGGAGCGGGGCTTCAGCCCGGCCCGGTCCGCGAAGGGCTCGACCGCCGCCGCTGCCGGCCGGGAGGTGTGACGTGAGCTGTGGAGAGCCGCACGAGACGGACTGCCGCGAGGTGCTCGCGGAGGTTTACCTCTACCTGGATCTCGAGTGCGCCGACGAGCGGCGCACGTTGATCCGGCACCACCTCGACGAGTGCGGGCCGTGCCTGCGCGAGTACGGGCTCGAGCAGGAGGTCCGGGCACTTGTCGCCCGTTGCTGTGGCAACGAGACCGCGCCGGATCAGCTGCGTGAGCGGCTGCGGGTCAAGCTCACCGAGCTGGTGGTCTTCGAGACCAGCGATTCCCGTGAGCTGGCCGACTGAGCGTCGGCGTACGACGAAACACCGGTGGCCCGGGTCGATCTCGACCCGGGCCACCGGCGTACCCGGCCTGCGCCGGGTGGGACTGACCGGTGACGGGCGCATCGGCCCGTCGGCGCGTTCAGGAGTTGGGACGCTTGCCGTGGTTCGCGGCGCTCTTCTTACGGGCCTTCTTCTTGCGGGACTTCTTCGCCATGCTGACCTCCTCGTGATGGGTCGGATCCGCGCTGCGCGCGGCCTCGCCGGTTGCACCCACCGGCCGCCCGGCGTCGGGTCCGACCCGCTGATGGTAGTGCGGCCGGCACCTCGTCCCTTCCCCCGGGGGCGTCCCGCGCCGCTGCGCGCCCATGCCTCAGCCTCCCGTGATTGGATACGTCGGCAGGCACATCGCGAAGAGGGAGGGCCGTGGACATGGCCGAGGAGATCCGCGCCGAGATGGTGGCGAACGTCTGGAAGGTCGTCGCGTCGGCGGGCGACACCGTGTCCGAGGGCGACACCCTGGTGATCCTCGAGTCGATGAAGATGGAGATCCCGGTCGTCGCGGAGGCCGACGGTGTGGTCCAGCAGCTCGCCGTCCACGAGGGCGACGTCGTGCAGGACGGCGACCTGATCGCGGTGATTGGTTGACCGGCCTGCTGGTCCGGCTCGCCGACCCGGCCGACTTCCCGGCGATCGCCCGACTGACCGTGGCCGCGTACGAGGCGGATGGTCAGCTCAAGGGCGAGCACGGGTACGGGGCGGTGCTGGCCGACGTGTCGACCCGGGCCGCCGAGGGCGCGGTGCTGGTCGCCGTGGACGAGGCGACCGGCGCGGTGCTCGGCTCGGTGACCTTCGTGCTGCCGGGCACCCCGTTCGCCGAGCTGTCCGGGCCGGGCGAGGCGGAGTTCCGGATGCTGGCCGTCGACCCGGCCGCCCAGGGGCGGGGTGTCGGCGCGGCACTGGTCCGGGCGTGCGTCGACCGGGCGACCGAGCTGGGCTGTGCGGCGGTCGTGATCTGCGTCCGCGCGGGGATGGCCGTGCCGGCCCACCGGCTCTACGAGCGTCTCGGGTTCGTCCGCACACCGGAGAAGGACTGGTCGCCGGTGGCGGGTGTGGCCCTGCTCGGCCTGCGGCTGGCGCTCGCCCGCACCTGAGAACCGGCTGATCAGCCGTGTGCGTTGGCCGGGTCGCTCGGCGTCGCGGCCCCGTCGGGCTCCGCACCGCCGATCGCGGCCAGCAGTTCGTCGGCGACCTCCAGCGCGAGCCGGCGACGATCCTCGTCGGTGATGCCCGGCGCCCGCACGGCGAACCAGCTGGTGTGCACGGCGAACAGGCACAGGGTGGCGCGTAGTTGGGCGGCGGGGGAGTCGTCGCCCCGGCAGAGGGCGCTGGCGAGCCGCATCATCCGGCCGCGCATCTGCTGACCGGAGGAGAGGCTCTTGAGCACGGTCTGGTTCTGCTCGAAGAAGCGCATCACCGACGGCATGTCGCCGCCGAACATCGTGTCGGCGTAGCGGGAGATGAGGGTGCGCCGGGTGGCCAGGGTCGCGGGCTGTGACTCGGCCCAGGCGGTCAGCGCGTCCATCTGCTCCAGCCGGTCCTCCACGAAGCTGGCGACGATGTCGTCCTTGCTTCTGAAGTGGTAGTAGAGCGCGGCCTTGGTGACGTTCAGGCGCTCGGCGATCTCTCGCAGGGAGGTCTTCTCGTACCCCTGCTCGGTGAAGAGCTCCAACGCGACGGCCTTGATCCGCTCTCGGGTGCCGCCTGTGCTCTCCCTCACCCACGCTCTCCAATTCGGTTGACCGCCAGTTGGTACCCAACTTACCGTGCGGCTAGTAAGGTGACTAGCCGGGCGGCAAGTAAGTAGGACAATCCTCGGGGGGAGCTTACCCATGACTCAGGCAACCCAGGCCGACGTGCGACCCAATGTACGGGTCGTGCTGTTCGGGCTGATGATCGCGATGATGCTCGCGATGCTCGACAACATGATCGTCAGCACCGCGCTGCCGCGGATCGTCGGCGAGTTCGGCGGCCTCAACCACTTCACCTGGGTGGTCACCGCGTACGTCCTGGGCACCACGGTCTCCACCCCGATCTGGGGCAAGCTCGGTGACCTCTACGGCCGCAAGTCGGTCTTCCTGACCTCGGTCGGCATCTTCCTGGTCGGCTCGGCCCTCTGCGGCATGGCCGGTTCCGGGATGTTCGGCGGACCCGAGGACGGCATGGTGCAGCTCATCGCCTTCCGGGCCGTGCAGGGCCTGGGCGCGGGCGGCCTGATGGTCGGCGTGATGGCGATCATCGGTGACCTGGTCCCGCCGCGCGAGCGCGGGCGCTACCAGGGCATGATCGCCGGCATCATGGCCATCGCCATGGTGGCCGGCCCGCTGGTCGGCGGCTTCATCACCGACAACCTCTCCTGGCGGTGGGCGTTCTACGTCAACCTGCCGCTGGGTGGCATCGCGCTCCTCGTGCTCATCACCACCATGCACCTGCCGAAGTACCGGACCGAGCACCGCATCGACTGGCTCGGCGCCGGACTGCTCTCGGTGGGCATCACCGCGATCGTCCTGATCACCACGTGGGGCGGCAACGAGTACGACTGGACGTCGCCGCAGATCCTCGGGCTGGCCGTGCTGGCACTGGTGGCGCTTGTGGCGTTCGGCCTGGTGGAGCGCCGGGTTCCGGAGCCGATCCTGCCGCTGACGCTCTTCGCCAACCGCAACTTCGCGCTGATCTCGGTGATCGGCTTCCTGCTCGGCTTCGCGATGTTCGGCGCCATGAACTTCCTGCCGCTGTACCAGCAGACCGTGCAGGGGGCTTCGGCCACCAACAGCGGCCTGCTGCTGCTGCCGCTGATGTTCGGCATGCTCGTCGTCTCGCTGGTCATCGGCCGGGCGATCACCAAGAACGGCAAGTACCGCGCGTACCCGATCCTCGGTGGTGTGGTGATGGCCAGCGGCATGGCGCTGCTGTCAATGCTCGACACCAACACCAGCAAGCTGACGTCCTCGCTCTACATGGTCGTGCTCGGCGTCGGCATGGGCTTCCTCATGCAGACCTCGATGCTCATCGCCCAGAACAGCGTGGAGCAGAAGGACCTCGGCGCGGCGAGCGGCGCGGCCACGTTCTTCCGGTCGATCGGCGGCTCGTTCGGCATCTCGCTGTTCGGCGCGATCTTCGCCAACCGGCTGGCCGACTCCGCTGCCGGTAAGGCGTTCGGCGGCGGCGAGGGGGCAATGGACCTGGAGAAGCTCAAGCAGCTGCCCGCCCAGGCGCGTGAGCTGGTCCTCACCGGCCTGGCCGACGCGATCTCGCACGTGTTCCTCTGGGCCGTGCTGTTCACCGTCGTGATCCCGGTGCTCGCCTGGTTCATCAAGGAGATCCCGCTGCGCACCGCCAACGAGGCGCCACCGCAGGCGACTCCGGAGGAAGAGGCCGAGGTCGCCCTCGGCAAGGCCCCCGTGGCCTGAACCTCCCCGCAGAAGCGCCGCGTCGATCCTCGGCGCGGCGCTTCTGTGCGACGGCGGGGATTCAGCGTCGGTGAGTCAGGCGCTGCCAGAGGCGGCGTAACGGGTTGCGGGGGCGGGGAAGTCGGGGGGTCCGCTCGCCGAGCATCCGGTTGGCCAGCGCCACGGTGGTCGGGTCGACGGCAGGGGCGGCCAGCGCGAGGTGGGCCAGCGAGATCGCGATCGGCACCGGCCGCGTCTGGGCCACCTCCGCCGCGTCGGCCAACCGCTCCGACACCACCCGGGCCACGTCCGGCCGCACGGCGGGGTCCACCCAGGCGGCGGTGACCAGGGCGAACAGCGCCGCTTCGGTGATCCAGTCCTCCACACCCCAGACCAGGTCCAGCAGCACCTGCCGTCTCATCGAGCCGTCCCAGGGCTCGTCGGTGCGCTGGTGCAACAGTCCCAGACAGGCCCACACCTGCACCCCGCGAACCCAGATCGACGGGTCCTGGGCGGCCAGCAGTCGGCCCAGCGCGTTGGCCGGCGGGGCGGGCGGATGGACCAGCAGCCCGAGTAGGTCGTCCACGTCGAGCCCGGCCAGGCCCACGGCCGCGTCGTAGGCGGCCGGCGGGTGCGGCCACGCCGGCTGGGCCACCTGGCCGATCCGCTCGACCGCCGCCGCCGAGGGCGCGGGAAGGGTCGGCGTCGGCACGTGACCCGCGAAGGTCCAGAGCCGCCGCGCGGACGCGCGCCGAGGCTCGTGCGGGTCCGGCCCGACCGAGCCCTCGACCTCGATCCGCAGCCCGGGTGCCACGGACGTCGCCGTCCGTACGGCGCTCGGTGGGGCCGCAACCGCGAGGCGTACGACGTGGCCGACGCCGTTGTCGTCATCGACGACCGCCTGTCGGAGCGCGTCCACCAGGGGACCGCCGGCCGGCGTCAGTTGCCCGAGCCAGGGTCGTCCACGGCAGCACTGGGCCAGATCGCCGTGCTCGTGACTGTCGTCCGGGTGATCACGGATGAAGTCGGCGAGCGCGACGAGGTGGGACACGTCGCCGTCGCGCAGGTGCCGCAGGCGGTGAGCCGTGTGCACCGCGCAGTCGAACGTCGGGTCGCGGGCCAGCGCCCGCTCGGTCCACTCCAGCGCGTCGTCGAGCCGGCCCGTGTCGGCGAGGGTGCCCGCGATGTCGGCGTAGATGGCCAGGTCGTCGGGGTCCCGGTCGACGGCCCGGTACAGGGCCGCGAGGGCGTCACGGGTCCGGCCCGCGCTGCGGTACGCGTACCCGAGCCAGACCTCGCCCATCTTCGAGGGCTGGCAGCGTACCCCTCGGCTGGCCCAGCGGATCGCCAGCGCGACCTCGCCGAGACGCCGGGCCAGCGCGGACGCCGCGCCCAGCAGCATCCCGTTGTCGGGATGGACGGTGACGGCGTTGCGGGCGAGCGTGAGGTACGGCGTCAGCGCGGCCCGGCCAGCGCGCGGCACCGGGTCGCCCAACGCCGCGCAGACCTGCATGAGAACGCGGGCGAGGTGGTCCGGCTCCAGCCGTTCGGCCAGTTCGGGGGCGGTCACCCACGGCACGCCGGCCCACTCGGTGCCGGGCGCGTGGCTGGTTGCCGCGGCGAGCAGTTCCAGACCCTCGGCGGGGCGGCCGGCGGCGGCCAGCAGATGGGCGCGGGCGACGACCGCGCCCACGAAGGTGTGGTGGTTGATCGGAAAGAGGTCCAGTCCGCCGCTGTCGGCCGCGGCGAGGCGGGCCAGCGTCTCGTGCACCTCGGGCAGGGTGGGCGCCCGTGCGAGCGCGCCGGCGACATGACGGGCGGCGTGGTGGAGGTCACCCTCGCCCAGTGCCAGACGGGCCAGGGCCAACTCCTCCGTCGCGGAGAGCGCGGGGTTGTCCCTTCCCTCGGGCACGGTGTCCTCTCGTCGTCGCTGTTCGGCCGGGCCAGCGTAGTTGATGTTGAGATGATCAAGTGATCAACTGCGCACTGCTGCTCGAATAATTGCTCCCTCCCGCAGAAGAGTGCAAGACTGAGCAGGAAACGCGCGGCAATCGCGCACGAGGGGAGTGTCCGTGACAACCGCTGGGTCCGGAATGGCCGCCGACATCGACGAGCAGCCGGCCGGTTACGCGCGCCTGCTGGACAGCGCCAACGCGGCGGCGATCGCCCAGGTGGCCGCGGCCGTGGCCGAGCGTCGACCTCGGCACGTCGTCTTCACCGCCCGAGGAACGTCCGACCACGCCGCCCTCTACGGGGCGTATCTGACCGAGATTCGGCTCGGCCTGCCCGCCGGGCTCGCGTCGCCGAGCGTGGTCACCCTGTTCGGTGCACGCCCCGACCTGTCCGACGCGCTCGTCGTCGGGGTCAGCCAGAGCGGTGGCTCACCCGACCTGGCCGAGGTGCTGCGCGCCGCGCGGGCCTCCGGCGCGCTCACCCTCGCGGTGACCAACGCCCCCGGCTCCCCGCTGGCCGAGACGGCCGAGCTGAGCATCGACATCGCCGCCGGGCACGAGCGCGCGGTGGCGGCGACCAAGACGTACACCGCCGAACTGCTCGCCCTGCTGATGCTGGTGGAGGGAATCCGGGCCGGCGACGGCGTCCTCCCGGCAGCCGAGCGGGAGGCGCTCGCCGCGCTGCCCGACCTGGCCGCCCAAACCCTGGCCGACGACACCCCGGCCCAGCTCGCGCCGCGTTACCGCTTCGCCCGCCAACTCGTCACCACCGGCCGGGGGTACGCCTACCCGACCGCCCGCGAGGCCGCGCTGAAGCTGATGGAGACCTCGTACCTGCCGGCGCTCGCCTTCTCCGGCGCCGACCTGCTGCACGGCCCGCTCGCGATGACCGATCCGGAGGTCCCGGTTCTCGCCGTCGTCGGCTCCGGCCCCGGCGGCCGGTCGATGGGCGAGGTGCTGCCCCGCCTCGGCGAACGCCGCGCCGACGTGGTGGTGGTCGGCTCCGCCGACGTGCCGGGCACCGCGCGGCTCGCCGTCCCCGAGGTCGACGAGCGGTACGCCCCGCTGCTGGACATCCTGCCGTTGCAGCGCCTGGCGCTGGCGTTGGCACTGACCCGTGGTGAGGACCCGGACGCGCCGCGCGGCCTGAAGAAGGTCACCGCGACGATGTGAGACGTGGCGCGGCGTGGCACCCTGGTCACCGTGTCCACGCTGCGCGACCTCGCCGAGGAGCACACCCACCTCCGTCCGGCCGACATCGACCATCTGCACCGGATCGCCGGTGACTGGCAGTTGCTCTCCGATCTGTCCTTCGCCGACCTGCTGCTCTGGGTGCCGGTGGACGCCGAAGGGACGTTCCTCTGCGTCGCCCAGGTCCGCCCGACGACCGCGCCCACCGCGTACCAGGACGACCAGGTGGGCCGGATCATCGGCGGCTCGGAGGTGGCCCATCTGGGGGTCGCCTACTCCCAGGGGCGGATCTGGCGCGAGGGCGACCCGGTCTGGTACGGCGACGTACCGGCCCGGCACGAGGCGATCCCGGTGCGGCTGCGCACCGCCGACGGCGAGGCCGGCGAGGTGATCGCCGTGGTCGGTCGGGACACCAACCTCTCCACCGCGCGTACACCAAGCCAGCTCGAACTCAACTACCTGACCACGGCCGACGACCTGGCCCAGATGATCGCCGACGGCACCTTCCCGCCGACCCGGCACCCGGGTGAGACCACCTCCGCACCCCGCGTCGGCGACGGCCTGGTGCGGTTGGACGCCGGCGGGAAGGTCACCTACGCGAGCCCGAACGCGCAGTCCGCGTACCGGCGGTTGGGCTACGCCTCGCACCTGGTGGGGGAGGACCTGGCCGCGCTGCACCGCCGGCTGGCCGGCGATCCGCTGGACGGCACCGAGGCGGCGAACGGCATCCTGGCCGCGCTGCGCGGCGAGGCACCGCCCCGCCGGGAGATCGACGCGCGCGGCGCGACCATGCTCACCCGGGCGCTGCCGCTGATGCCCGCCGGTGTGCCGATCGGCGCGCTGGTGCTGGTGCGCGACATCACCGAGGTCCGGCGCCGTGATCGGGCTCTGATCACCAAGGACGCCACGATTCGGGAGATCCACCACCGGGTGAAGAACAACCTCCAGACCGTGGCCGCGCTGCTGCGGTTGCAGGCTCGCCGGGTGGCCATGCCGGAGGCCCGGGTCGCCCTGGAGGAGTCCGTCCGCCGGGTCGCCTCGATCGCCCTCGTGCACGAGACGTTGTCGATGTCCAGCGACGAGGCGGTCGAGTTCGACGGCATCGTCGACCGGGTGGCCAGCGCGGCGACCGAGGTCGCGGCGACCGAGGTGAGCGTCGGCATGCGCCGTCAGGGCAGCTTCGGCGTACTGCCGGCCGAGATCGCCACGTCGCTGGTGATGGTCCTCAACGAACTGCTGCTCAACGCCGTCGAGCACGGCTTCCCATCGGCGGACGAGGCGGAGGAGCCAGCCGCGCCCACCGCCTCGGGCATGGTGCCGGCTGCCGCTGGTGACATCGATCCGTCGTTGCGGCCCGAGGTGGTGGTCTCGGCGCACCGGTTCCGCAAGATGCTGCACGTGTCGGTGACCGACAACGGGCGCGGGCTACCGCCCGAGTTCGACGCCGAACGTGGCAGCCGGCTCGGCCTCCAGATCGTCCGGGCCCTGGTCACGGGCGAGTTGCGCGGCACCATCGAACTGCGGGCGGGCGCCAACGGTGGCACCGAGGCGCTGCTTGTCGTTCCGCTGGCCCGCAGCACGCACGACGGCCGCGCGCAGGGCTGAGCCGCCCGCTGCCGGCGACCCCTTCCGGGGAGCGGATACCAGAATGAGCGTGATGCCTCTGAGTCATCAAGATGACTCAGAGGCATCAGCCTCGTCGAGGTGGGCCCGAATGCCGGACGATCAGGTCGTCAGCCGAGGCCGCGTGGACCGGTGGCGTGGCGGTCAGCGGCTGGTCAGCAGGGCTACGGTCAGGCCGGGGCGCTGCCAGACCTGGGCGACGGTGAACCCGGCGCGCAGCGCGTCACCCTTGGCGCCCTGCACGCCGGCCAGCGGCTCGGCCTGCCGGCCGGCGACGACGAGCCACACGCGCGTCGTACCGGTCAGACACTGTGCCGGCTGCGGGCACTCGGCGGCCCACAGGTCGCCCCGAGCGACCTCGTCCTCGGTGACCAGCACGTCGCGTGGGGGCTTGTCGAGGTGGTACGCGGTGCCCAGGTCGAGGAAGAGCCAACTGCGCCGGGGGGAGTAGACCACGGCGTCGCCCGGCCGCTGGCCGTCGGCGATCACCCGGGCGGCGCCCGCG
Organism: Micromonospora sp. NPDC005174; assembly: GCF_040608495.1. Taxonomy (NCBI): domain Bacteria; kingdom Bacillati; phylum Actinomycetota; class Actinomycetes; order Micromonosporales; family Micromonosporaceae; genus Micromonospora; species Micromonospora sp. NPDC005174. Next base: position 110,444 of record NZ_JBEXIJ010000007.1, read on the forward strand.
TAGTCCACCGGTGCGCTGCGCGGCCACTCGTGGGTCCGGCGTAGCGCGGCCTGGTCGGGCAGGCCGAGGAGTCCGGCGAGGACCACCACGGTCAGCGCGGCCGGCGCGGTCACCGACGCCAGCGCCGCGCCGGCCAGCAGGCAGGCGAACGGCACGACGAACACCAGGTAGCGGGGCACCCACAGCGGTACGACCGCGCCGGCCGCGAAGAGCAGCAGGACCGGCAGCAGCACGGCGCTCAGCGGCAGCAGGGCACGCCGTCCGAGCCGGGCCGCGCCGAGCGCGGCGACCCCGACCAGCAGGCCGCCGACCACGCTGCTCTGGGCCACGCCGCCGGGCAGCGCGCTCAGGTCGTCCAGCCGGGCCGGGTCGACCCAGTTCAGCTGCTCGGACCGCTGCGCGCGGGCACGCAGCAGCAGCGGGGTCACCACCAGCACGGCCGGCGTCAGCGCGAGCGCCCAGCCCCACACCCGCCGGTCCCGGACGGTGGGCCCGGCCGGAGTGGCGATGCCGGCCGCGGTGGGCCCTCGCCACCAGCAGATCAGCACGACCACCGCGTGCGCGGCCAGCAGGGTGAGCGCGATCAGGTGCGTGAGCCCGAGCGCGGCCACGGCTGCGGCGTATCCGGTCCAGCGGCCCCATCCCGGTCGGCGCAGCGCGGTCACCAGCAGCAGCGTGGCGAGCACCGCGAGCGCGGTGGCCAGGGCGTACGGGCGAGCCTCCTGGCCGTACCGGGAGGTGCTGGGCAGCACCGCGAACAGCAGCCCGGCGAAGAGGCCGCCGCGCCGGTCGACGAGCTGCGCCCCGAGCACGGCGAGCAGCCCCGCGGCGACGGTCATCGCCAACGCCGCCGGTACCCGCAGGGCGGTCGTGGAGTCCCCGGCGAGTGCGGTCCAGACGTGCATGAGCAGGTAGTACGGGCCGGTGGCGCTGTCGATGGTGCCGGCCAGTCGAGCCAGTTCGCCCGGTGAGCGGGTGGCCGCGCTCCAGGTGGCCAACTCGTCGCGCCAGAGCTGCGCCGAGTCGATCCCGGTCAGCGTCACCGCCAGGGTCAGCAGCGCCGGGAGAAGCCAGACCGGCCCGCCCCGAACCACCCCGATCGCCTTCCCGGACAATCCGCCCACGGTCCGAGCCTGCCACGGACGTACCCTCGCCCGGGGGTGGCCCGCGACAGTGGTGGGCCGGCCCGTGATGTGGGATGCGGCACGTGTACATTGGCCGGTTCCCATGGGGTGTGGCAGCATGGGCGCATGACCGCCGCTGTCGTCCGCCGCTTCGTGGCACGCCGCCACGTCGACTACGGCCGCGTGCGCAGCGCGATCTGTCCGGCCTACTGACGACGCCCGATCAATCTGTCTCGGGCGCGCTCCGCGCCGGCTGTCTGAAGACACCGTTGTCCCGCCCGCTTCGGCGGGCCGGCCGCCGCGCCCCGCGCGTGCCCCGAGGCACAGCAGACAACGGAGGACGCCGCGATGGCGGTCAGCAGCATCCCGGCCCGGTCCGAGGACCCGACGGCCCGGCCCGCCCGGCCGCCGCGCCGACCCCGGGGCGAGGGTCAGTGGGCGCTCGGTCACCGCGAGCCGCTCAACCCCAACGAGCGGATCAAGAAAGATGACGACCCGCTCAACGTTCGGGCCCGCATCGAGAACATCTACGCGCACCGCGGCTTCGCCTCCATCGACCCGCAGGACCTGCGCGGCCGGTTCCGCTGGTGGGGCCTCTACACCCAGCGCAAGGCGGGCATCGACGGTGGGCGCACCGCCGTGCTGGAGCCGCACGAGCTGGAGGACGAGTTCTTCATGCTCCGGGTCCGTATCGACGGGGGGCAGCTCAGCCTGGCCCAGCTGCGCGTCATCGCGGACATCTCCCGGGAGTTCGCCCGGGACACCGCCGACATCACCGACCGGCAGAACATCCAGTACCACTGGATCCGGGTCGAGGACATGCCGGAGATCTGGCGTCGCCTCGAGTCGGTAGGCCTGCAGACCACCGAGGCGTGCGGCGACTGCCCGCGCATCGTGCTGGGCAGCCCGGTCGCCGGGGTGGCCCGCGACGAACTGCTCGACCCGACTCCGGCGATCGACGAGATCGTCGCCCGGTACGTGGGCGACAAGCAGTTCTCCAACCTGCCCCGCAAGTTCAAGACCTCCATCTCCTGGCTTGTCGACACGCCGTACGAGTCGAACGACATCGCCCTCCTCGGCGTCGACCACCCCGAGCACGGCCCCGGCTTCGACCTCTGGGTCGGCGGCGGGCTCTCCACCAACCCGATGCTGGCCCAGCGGCTCGGCGTCTGGGTGCCGCTGGCCGAGATCCCCGACGTGTGGGCCGGTGTGGTCGGCATCTTCCGCGACTACGGCTACCGCCGGCTGCGTAACCGGGCCCGGCTGAAGTTCCTGGTGGCCGACTGGGGCGTGGAGCGTTTCCGCGAGGTCCTGGAGAAGGACTATCTGGGTCGTACGCTGCTCGACGGTCCCGCACCGGAGCTGCCGGCGAAGCCGATCGACCACGTGGGCGTGCACGAGCAGGCCGACGGGCGGCACTACGTCGGGGCGGCCCCGGTGGTCGGGCGGGTCTCCGGTGGGCAGCTCGCCCAGCTGGCCGACGTGGTCGAGGCGCACGGCAGCGACCGGGTGCGGCTCACCCCGTACCAGAAGCTGCTGGTGCTCGACGTGCCGTCGGAGCGGACGGAGTCGCTCGTCGACGCGCTGCGCGGGATCGGCCTGGAGGCCCGGCCGTCGGCTTGGCGGCGCGGCACCATGGCGTGCACCGGCATCGAGTACTGCAAGCTCGCCATCGTCGAGACCAAAGCCCGGGGCGAGGAGCTGGTGGCTCGCCTGGAGCAGCGGCTGCGCGACTTCGACGCGGACATCTCGATCCACATCAACGGCTGCCCGAACGCCTGCGCCCGCACCCAGGTCGCCGACATCGGCCTCAAGGGTCAGCTGGTGGTCGGCCCGGACGGCCGGCAGGTGGAGGGTTTCCAGGTGCACCTGGGTGGCGGGCTGGGCATGGCGCAGGGGCAGACCGCCGGTTTCGGCCGCAAGCTGCGCGGCCTCAAGACCACCGCCGACGAGCTTCCGGAGTACGTGGAACGGCTGGCCCTTCGCTACTTGGCCGGGCGCAGCGAGGGCGAGACGTTCGCCAACTGGGTGATCAGAGTCGACGAGGAGGAACTGCGATGAGCAGCGAGAACCGAGCGGCACCCCTCTACTGCCCGTACTGCGGCGAGGAGGACCTGCGGCCGCACGAGGCGGGTCACGGCGCCTGGGAGTGCCACGCCTGCGCCCGGGTCTTCGCGGTGAAGTTCACCGGGCTGCTCTCGCAGGCGGTGACCCGATGAGTCTCGTGTCCGCCGCAAGCCTGCGCCTGGTCGGTCCGGGCGCGCAGACGTCGACCGCTCCGGCCGGGCGCAGCCCGGACGAGCTGCGCACGCTGGCCGAGCAGGCTGCTCGGGACCTGGAGGGCGCCCCCGCCCTGGAGATCGCCCGGTGGGCGGCGCAGACCTTCGGTGACCGCTTCTGCGTCACCAGCTCGATGGCCGACGCCGTCCTGGCCCACCTGGTGTCCCGGGTCGCCCCGGGAGTGGACGTGGTCTTCCTCGACACCGGTCTGCACTTCCCCGAGACGCTCCGCGTACGCGACGAGGTCGCCCGTACGCTCCCGGTGAACGTCCGGTCGATCCGACCCCGGCTCACCGTGGGGCAGCAGGACGGCCAGTACGGTCCGCGACTGTTCAACAAATCACCGGACGACTGCTGCCAGTTGCGCAAGGTGGAGCCGTTGGAGCGGGCCCTGTCCGGGTATGACGCCTGGGCCGCCGGACTGCGCCGGGACGAGTCGCCGACCCGGGCCAACACACCGGTGGTGACGTTCGACAACCGGCGCGGCAAGGTCAAGGTCAACCCGATCGCGGCCTGGTCGCAGGGGGACGTGGACGCCTACATCGCCCGCTGGAACGTGCCGGTCAACGAGCTGTTCAAGCAGGGGTACGGCTCGATCGGTTGCTGGCCGTGCACGCGCCGTACCAAGGCCGGCGAGGACCCGCGGGCCGGCCGGTGGGCCATGTTCGAGAAGACCGAGTGCGGGCTGCACGTCTGACCGCGTCGTCGACGACCCCGACCGGCCCGGATGCGGCCGGCGGGGCGGACCCGGTGGTGCTGGTCGCCCACGGCAGCCGTGATCCGCGAGCCGCCGAGGCCACCCGGGCGCTGGCTCGGGCGGTGTCGGCGGCCCGGCCGGGGCTCGCGGTGTGGGCGAGTTGGCTGGACCACACCGAGCCGGGGCCGACCGAGGTGCTGAGCACGCTGGCCGAGGCCGGGCATCGGCGTGCGGTGGTGGTGCCGCTGCTGCTGACCGCCGCCTACCACCACCGGGTGGACATCCCTGCCGCGGTCGCGGCCGCGACGACGGCTGGACCAACGCTGACGGTACGGGTGACAGACGTGTTGGGCCCTGCGGACGGGACGGTGGCACCAGCGTTGCTGGCGGGGCTGCGCCGTCGGCTCGGCGAGGTCGCCCCGGGTCGCTTCGACGCGCTGGTGTTGGCCGCCGCGGGCACCCGTGACGCGCGTGCGCGGGGTTCGGTGGGCCGGGTGGCGGACGCGCTCGGCGTCGAGTTCGGGGTGCCCTGCCGGGTGTCGTACGCCTCGGCGGCCCCGCCGGGGACCGGTGTGGCCGTTGCCCGCCTGCGGGCGGCTGGGGCGCGCCGGGTGGCGGTGGCCGCGTACTTCCTCGCGCCGGGCCTGTTCCACGACGCGGTGACCGAGTCCGCGCGGGCGGCCGGTGCCGTGGCGGTGGCGGCCCCGTTGACGGATGCGCCCGAGTTGGCCGAACTGGTGCTGCACCGGGTCGACGTGGCGGCCTGACCGCTCGTGCGACCGACACAGTTCCGGACAGCAGTACGCCCCGGCAGGCGGACCTGCCGGGGCGTACTGCTGTGTCGTTGGGGGATCAGGCGGAGTGAGCGCGCAGCACCCGGAGGCCGCCGCGCCGCTTGACAGCGCGCCGTTCCTCCTCGCTCATCCCGCCCCAGACGCCGGCGTCCTGACCCGACTCGAGCGCCCACTGGAGGCACTGGTCGGTGACGGAGCAGCGCCGGCAGACGGCCTTGGCCTGCTCGACCTGAAGGAGAGCCGGTCCGGACGTCCCAATCGGGAAGAACAGCTCCGGGTCCTCGTCGCGGCAGACAGCATGGTGACGCCAGTCCATGGCGGCAACACTCCTCATTCTGGATGGGTGGCAATTTATTGCGGGCAGTTCTTTTCCTATATGCATCCGCAGTGCCGATGGTGACCGTTTGCGTCTGACCATTCGGCAGTGCGTGAGCAGGCAGTTAGCCCCCGGGGACCTGCTGGAACAGCTCAACCTGACGAGCATATCCAGGCAATGTCCCGGTAACTCAAGTTCGCTTGTGAATACTTTCACGAACGCTCGTGATGTCAAGGGTGACGCTCGGAAAAACTCCGCGCGGTGAGCAAGCCCACAACCCATTTGTCCGGGTTCCAGTGCCTTCCTGGTTACCCGCCGTGCCACAGTCGAGGATCAATATAGTACAGTCCGCGTGACATTGCTGACATTTCCGGCACCTGCCCCTCGGTGTGGCGGTGCCTGCCGGTGCGGTTGCGGCGCCGCGTCGACCAAGGGCAGTACCCGAGACCTAGCAGATTACTCTGAGTGCGGCCGGAATGGAGGTGAATCTGACTTTCTCCCGCTCGCCAAGATAGTCGCCGTCGAGCTGGAACGCCTGCGGACGGCTGGAGAGCAGGGTGAACTCCGCAGTGTCATGGAGCCGCAACACCTGACGACCGTTCGGATCTGGCTGCCGGGACATGAATTGAGTCACTGTCCGTGTTGTGCTAGCCACCCGGAGCTGACGCAGCGCCAGCACGTCGAGGCCGAGGTCGAACGACGCCTCCGGGTTCGGGTTGACCTCCCGGTCACCCAGATAGGTCCACGGCGCGGTGTTCTGGATGATGACGGTGGCCAGCTCGCCCTCCGACGCCTCACCCGGCCGCTCCAGGCTGATCGCGGGATGCCGTCGGTCCGAGGCGAAGAAGTACTGGCCCATGATCGAGCGGAAGTAGAGCCCGGGAGTGGAGACGCGCCCCTTGCGGCGGGCCTGCTCCACCCGGTGGATCACGGCGGCGTCCAGGCCGAACCCCGCGCAGAAGGTGAAGTAGCGGTCGTCCGCGCGGCCCAGCCCGACCGTGCGCTGCCGGCGCAGGCGCAGCCCTTCCAGGATCATGCTGGTCGCGTCCGGCCATTCCCGGGGCAGACCCAGCGCGCGGGCGAACACGTTCGTCGACCCGCCCGGAACCGTGGCCAGCGCGGGCAGCCGCTCCGCCATCGACGCGCCCTGGACACCGGCCGGCGGTTCGGCCGTCATCAGGCCGTTCACCACCTCGTTCACGGTGCCGTCACCGCCCAGGGTGACGACGAGGTCGACGCCCTCGGCGGCGGCCTCCCGGGCCAGCGCCATGGCGTGCCCCCGGCGACGGGTGTAGCGCACACTGAGGTCGACTTCGCTGCGCAGCGCGCGGACAAGCACGTCCCGACTGCGTTCGCTGGTGGTGGTGGCCTTCGGATTGACCACCAGGACGGCCCGCATGGGCGGCACTTTACCTCTCGGTAGCACGGGTATCGTGGCGCGCGTGACCATCGACTCGGCCCCGATTCCCGTCACCCTTCGCTGGGCGGTGCGGCTGCTGTGGGCGGAGGCGGTCGCCGTCGGGCTGATCGCGGTCTGGTTGGTCTGGGCGGACCTGACCGCCACCACCACCGACCTCGCGTCGGCGTTGCTGGTGACCGCGTTCGCCGTCGGGGCGGCCGTCGCCCTCTGGGCGTTGGGCCGCGCGCTGCTGCGGCGTCGTGCCGGCGCACGCGCCCCGGCGATCGTCCTCCAGCTGATGCTGCTGCCGATCGGCTGGTTCATGATCCAGGCCGGCCTGGGGTGGCTGGGCGTACCGCTGATGGCGCTCGGCCTGGGCGTCGGCTGGCTGCTCGTCAGCCCGCCCACGACGAGGGCGCTCGGCTTCGAGTAACCCCGACCGGCGTACGTGACATGGCGTGCGGCCCTGCCCGGCGGAGCGCGCTCAGCGCGAGCGTGCGGCACCGCCCGGGTCGGCGCGCCTCGACGCGGGTCCCGTCGGTCAGTAGCCGCCGGAGCGGCGGGTCAGCAACGAGATCGTCGCCCGGCCGTCGGCGGCCGTGGCGGACGCCGACGTCGTCAGCGCGGTCAGCACCTTCCAGGCGAAGGACGACTCGGCCGGCAGCGTGGCACCGCGGACGGTCGGCACGGTCACCTCGACGGTCAGCGCGTCGTTGGTGACGGAGAACCGACACTCCAACTCGGCGTCCCGGGTGGCGATGGCGAGCAACATGGCGCACGCCTCGTCGACCGCGATCCGTAGATCCTCGATCTCGTCGAGCGCGAACTGCAGCCGGGCCGCGAGGCCGGCGGTGGCGGTACGAAGCACGCCGAGGTAACCGCCGTCGGCGGGCACCGTGAGGTGCACCACGTCGTCGTCGGTCGCTGGCTGGCCGGTCAGTTGAGTCACGCTCATCCCCCCGGTCGGGGACTCTACCCGGTCAGTCGCCCGGGTGCGTGTCGGCGGCCTCCGCTCGGGCGGCGAGAGCCCGCAGGGCGTCTCCGCTGAGCCGGTACGGGACCCACTCGCTCATCTGCTCCGCGCCGATCGAGGCGTAGAAGCCGGCGGCCGGATTCCACTCGATCATCCACCACTCCAGCCGCCGGTATCCCCGTCGTACGCAGATGTCGGCAAGCGTGGCGAGCAGCAGGCGACCCGCGCCGGTGCCCCGGGCGGCCGGGGAGACGTACAGGTCCTCCAGGTAGATGCCGTGCACGCCGGCCCAGGTGGAGAAGTTGAGGAACCACAGGGCGAAGCCGACCGCCTCGTCGCGCTCGTCGACAGCGACGTGACCGAAGAGCGCTGGCGCAGTCGCGAACAGCGCCGAGGTGAGCTGGTCCTCGGTGAGGTGACACTCATCGGGGGCGCGTTCGTACTCCGCCAACTCGTGCACCATGGCAACGACGGCCGGCACGTCCTGGGGACGTACCGGCCGGATCGTCGGGGTGACGGGGTTGGTCACGCCTTCTTGGTCTCCCAGAAGATCTTCGCGATCTCGTCGATCTTCGCGAGGAGTTGGTCGGCGGTGGCCGGGTCGAGGCTGCCCTTGACGCCGCTGGCGCCGGCGAGCTTGGTGGCCTCGTTGAACAGGGTGTGCAGGTTCGGGTACTTCTCGAAGTGCGGCGCCTTGAAGTAGTCGGTCCAGAGCACCCACAGGTGGTGCTTGACCAGCTCGGCGCGCTGCTCCTTGATGATGACCGCCCGGGTGCGGAACTCCGGGTCCGTGTTCGCCTGGTACTTCTCGCAGATCATTTTGACCGACTCGGCCTCGATCCGGGCCTGGGCCGGGTCGTAGACGCCGCACGGCAGGTCGCAGTGAGCGCTCGCGGTGACGCGGGGCGCAAGGATGCGTGGAAGTCGCATCGGGATCCTCCATGGGAAGTTTGCGATGATCAAAGGCGACATTACTCCTGAGAATGCTCCCCGAACCGGGTGGAGGTGAAACCAGTGCGCGCCGATCACCCGGGTGAGGCGCCCCGCCTGCGCGGCCCGCTGACGGCGGTCACGGTGATCGGCCCGTCCATGGCGCCGACGCTGCGGCACGGCGACGCGGTGCTGGTCCGCTCGGGGGGACGTCCGATCCGAGCCGGTGACGTGGTGGTCGCGGTCTTCCGGACGCGGCCGGAACTGCTGGTCGTCAAGCGTGCGGTCCGGCCGCAGGACGGTGGCTGGTGGCTACGCGGCGACAACGACCTGATCACCGACGACTCCCGGGCGTACGGCGTGGCGGACGTACGGGGTCGGGTGGTGGTCCGCTACTGGCCGCGCCCCGGACGGGTGCCTCGTCGCGAGATATGACCCTGCTCACATCCGGGGGGCAGTGGCGACACTATGCTCGGAAAGTGCCCGGGTGACCCCCCGCGCCGCGTGCCATTGCTCGCCGCCCACCTCGCGGCCGGGCCCGCCGCCTCACATCTGCTCGACAGATCCTGGAGTCACCGCCATGTCTTCGTCCGTCGTGGACCCCGCTGATCCCGTCTTCCAACTGCACGTCGGCGGCAAGATGGCCGTCGCGTCGACGGTGCCGCTCACCAGCCGCGAGGACCTCTCCCTCGCGTACACCCCGGGGGTGGCCCGGGTGTGCGAGGCGATCGCCGCCGATCCCGACCTGGCCGACGAGTACACCTGGGCGTCGCATGCGGTCGCGGTGGTCACCGACGGCTCGGCGGTGCTGGGGCTCGGCAACATCGGACCGCGCGCCGCGCTGCCGGTGATGGAGGGCAAGGCGGTGCTGTTCAAGCAGTTCGCGGGGGTGGACGCGGTGCCGATCTGTCTGGACACCCAGGACGTGGACGAGATCGTCGCGGTGGTGCGGGCGCTGGCCCCCTCGTTCGGCGGCATCAATCTGGAGGACATCAGCGCGCCGCGCTGCTTCGAGATCGAGCGGCGACTCGACGAGGCGTTGGACATCCCGGTCTTCCACGACGACCAGCACGGCACCGCGATCGTGGTGCTCGCCGCGCTGCGCAACGCCGCCACCCTGCTCAATCGCAAGCTCGGTGACCTGCGGGTCGCGGTGAGCGGCGCGGGCGCGGCGGGTGTGGCGGTGACGAAGATGCTCATCGCCGGAGGCGTCAACCCCGACCAGGTGGTGGTCTGCGACTCGAAGGGGATCATCGGCCCGCACCGCACCGAGCTGACCGGTGGCAAGGCCGAGTTGGCGGCGAGCACCAACGCCGACGGCCGCCAGGGCGACATCACCGAGGCGCTGCGCGACGCCGACGTGCTGATCGGCGTGTCCGGCGGGCAGATCCCGGAGGCCGCCGTCGCCGGCATGGCGCCCGGCGGCATCGTGTTCGCGCTGGCCAACCCGACTCCGGAGGTGCACCCCGAGGTGGCCGCCCGGCACGTCGCGGTGGTCGCCACCGGTCGCAGCGACTATCCCAACCAGATCAACAACGTGCTGGCGTTCCCCGGGGTGTTCCGGGGCGCGTTGGACGCGCGGGCCACCCGGATCACCGAGGGGATGAAGGTCGCCGCCGCCGACGCCATCGCCGGCGTGGTGGCCGAGTCGCTGACCGCTGACGCGATTGTGCCGTCGCCGCTCGACCCGCGTGTCGCCCCGGCCGTCGCCGAGGCCGTCGCGGAGGCCGCCCGACGCGACGGCGTGGCCCGACGGTGAGCCCTTCTTAACGAGCGCTCAGCTTGTTACCGTGCCGATCATGCGTGCTGCCTTCGCCACCCGCTTCGACGACGCCGATCCGCTGGCCGCCCTCACCGTCGGTGAGCGGCCCGAGCCGACCCACCCGGAGGACGACTGGGTGACCGTGCAGGTGAGCGCCACCTCGCTCAACCACCACGACCTCTGGTCGCTGCGCGGGGTGGGGCTCACCGAACCCCAGCTGCCGATGATCCTCGGCTGCGACGCGGTCGGCGTGGACGCCGAGGGCAACCAGGTGGTCGTCTACCCGGTCGTCGTCACTCCCGGTGACCCGCGCGGAGTCTCCATCCTTTCCGAGCACTTCGCCGGAACCCTCGCCGAGCGGGTCGCCGTACCCCGGTCGAACCTGGTCCCGCTGCCCGACGGCATGGCGGCGACCGACGCGGCGTGCCTGCCCACGGCCTGGCTGACCGCCTGGCGGATGCTGACCACCAAGGGCCGCGTCGCGGACGCCGACAGCGTGCTGGTGCAGGGCGCGGGCGGCGGCGTCGCCACGGCGGCCGTCGCGCTCGCCGTCGCAATGGGTAAGCGGGTGTACGCGACCAGCCGCGACGCCGCCAAGCGCGAGCGGATCACCGCTCTCGGGGCCACCGCTGTGGAGCCCGGCGCCCGGCTGCCGGAGCGGGTCGACGTGGTGATCGAGACGGTCGGCGAGGCGACCTTCGAGCACTCGATGAAGTCGGCCGCCCCGATGGCCCGGATCGTGGTCTCCGGCGCGACCGCCGGCCACCAGCCGTCGGTCAACCTGCGTCGGCTCTTCGCCATGCAGTTGGAGATCCTGGGCACGTCGATGGGCACTCCCGGGGAGCTGTACGAGCTGCTGGCGTTCTGCGCCGAGAACGAGGTCCGCCCGGTGGTGGACAGCGTGGTCCCGTTCAGCCGGGTCGAGGACGCCTTCGCCCGCCTGCACTCCGGCGAAGCCTTCGGCAAGATCGTCGTCGACCACACGGCCTGACCGCCCCCCGCCCCCCGCCCCCGCCCCCGCCCCCGCCCCCGCGATCTTGCACTTTCTGTTGCCGATAAGCGAAAAGTGTCCCGTTATGCCGCGACAGTAAGTGCAAGATCGCGCAGGGGAGGGACGCGGAGTTCAGAGGTGGTCGTCGAAGGTGGCGATGTCGCCGCGCGTCGCGTCGGTGGGGATGCGCTTCCTGGCCTCGGCGTCGCCGTAGAGCGACCAGCGCAGGAACTCGACTGACGTGTCCGAGACGACCCGCAGCGTCGCGGTGTCGCCGAGCAGCGCCCGCCCGTGGTCGCCCTTGGGCAGGCTGAGCAGCGCCTTCGGCCAGGGCACCTTGTCGTACGCCGCCTTGCCCGCCGCGTAGTCGACCACCTCGTCCAGCTCGCCGTGCACGAACAGTTGCGGCGCGGCCGCACCGGCGAACGCGGTGCCCACCCCGAGCGCCGTGCCGGCGAACACCACACCCGCGTCCAGCCGCTCGTCCCGACCGGCGGTGAAGAGGCCGATGGTGGTCACCCCACCGGCCGAGTGCCCGGCCGCAGCCACGCGCTCGCCGTCCAGCCGGCCACGCAGTCCGTCGCCGGCCGTGCCGTCCAGCGCCAACACCTGGTCCAGCGCGTACGACACGTCGGCCGGCTGGTTGAGCACGTCCAGGACGTTGTTGTCGGCGCCCTTGGAGGTGTGCGGGAACGTCGGCGCGGCCACCACGAAACCGGCCGCCGCCCAACGGGTCAGCAGCTTGGAATAGTCGGCCGGTCGCCCACCCAGGCCGTGACTGAACATCACCACCGGGAACCGGCCCTCGGCGGCCGTCGCCGACCGCTTGGGCGCGCCGCCGGACTGCCCGGCCGCCGGGTACCAGAGCGTCGTCGGCAGCGCCCGGCCGTTCCGGTCCAGCTCCAGTTGACGTACGCCCACCGCGAAGGTGTTCTTCGGGGCCACTCCGGCGGCGACCTTCGGGGTCGGCGCGGCGGCGGTCGTCGGCTCGGCCGGCGGCGTCTGCCCGCTCGCGCTCGGGCGGGTGTCCGCTGAGCAGCCGACCAGGCCGGCGATGAGCACGATGCTGGCCATCAGTGCGGGAGTGACGCGTCGGGGCATGGACTCAATTGTGCCCTGTCCGACGGTGCGGGCCGGAGGGCTTGGGCGGGGTGTACGGGCCCGATCACCGCGGGTCAGGCTGCTGCCCGCTCGGCGAGAGGGCGTCGCCGCATGGCCGTGTCGGTCAGGGCGCGTGGGAGAAAGGCGGCGTTGGGGTTGTACCGGTTCGTCCCCGGCGGCACGATCTCGTCGATCCGGTCCAGCGTCGCGTCGTCCAGGGCGAGCGTGGCGCCCTTGAGCAGGTCCTCCAGCTGCGGCAGGGTTCGCGGCCCGATGATCGCCGACGTGACGGCCGGGTGAGCCACGGTGAAGGCGACGGCGAGCTGGGGGAGCGTACAGCCGATGCTTGCCGCCAGATCGACGAGCTGCTCGACGATGTCGAGCTTGGCGACGTTCTCGGCTATCGCGGGATCGAACTGTGCCGGCCGGAGCATGGCACGCCCGGTCGAGAGGTCGACGGGCTGGTTCTTGCGGTACCTGCCGCTGAGAAACCCGAACGCGAGAGGACTCCAGACCAGCACACCCATGCCGTAACGCCGGCAGACGGGCAGGGTCGACGCCTCGACCCCGCGGGCCAGGATCGAGTACGGGGGCTGCTCGCTGCGCAGGCGTCCGAGACCACGACGTTCGGAGACCTGGTGTGCCTCGACGATCTCCTCGGCCGGGAAGGTCGAGCAACCGAAAGCGCGGATCTTGCCGTCGCGGACGAGGTCGGTGAGCACCGCGAGCGTCTCCTCGATGTCGGTCGAGGGGTCGGGACGGTGGACCTGGTAGAGGTCGATCCAGTCGGTGTCCAACCGCCGGAGGCTCCCCTCGACCGCCTTGAGGATCCAGCGCCGGGAATTGCCGCCCTGGTTGGGGCCCTCGCCCATCGGGAAGTGCACCTTGGTGGCGAGCACGACGTCGTGCCGGCGCCCGCGCAGCGCCTTGCCGACGATCTCCTCGGACTCCCCCCGGCCGTACATGTCGGCGGTGTCGACGACGTTGATGCCCTGGTCGAGGGCGGTGTGGACGATGCGGACGCAGTCATCGTGGTCAGGGTTGCCGACGGCACCGAACATCATGGTTCCGAGGCAGTGGGTGCTCACGTCGATGCCGGTGCCGCCGAGAGTGCGATAGCGCATGCCGATGCTCCTTTGGCGTTCTCGTGACGATCACGGTGGACCCTAGGAGCTAGAGCCGGCTCTAGGTCAACCCTCGTTACCCTGCTCGGCATGGCTGAGGTCACTGCGGGTCTGAGCATCGGACAGGTCGCCGAGCGCACGGGTTTGAGCGTGCACGCGCTGCGCTTCTACGAGCAGCAGGGTGTCTTCGTCAGCCCGATCCGTCGGGGAGTGGGCGGGCGTCGTAGCTACAGCGAGGACGACGTCGACTGGCTGACCGTCTGCATCATCCTCCGCGCCTCCGGCATGCCCCTGCCCGCGCTCCGCCGCTATGCCGACCTTGTCCGTGCGGGCGCGGGCAACGAGGAGGAACGTCTCGCGCTGCTCAAGGAGCACCACGGACGCGTCACGACCCAGCTCGGCCGACTCACGCAGTGCCTGGACCTGATCACCTTCAAGGTCGGGGTGTACGAGGACCTACTCGACCGGTACGCAGCTGGGCGAGATCGTCCGCGTCCTTCGGTCGGCGGGGACGTTCCGGCATCCAGACCGGGTACATCTGCTTGAACTCGATCTGGGCCGCCACCGAGATCGTCGGCACGGTGAGCGCGCCGATCCGACCGGGAGGTCACCCTCGTCGGCCGGTTCGACTCCATGGGATCGCGGAGGTGGGGGCGGTGCGTCCGGTACGGCTTCGCTAGGGTCACCGGCATGGCTGAGAACTACACCGACCCCAGCGGCAACACCGAGGCGTTCCGCGCCTTCTCCCAGACGCCGGAAGCCGCCGGCCCGGCCGACGCGCCGTCCCGGCTGCCGCTCATCGTCGGCGCGGCGGTGGTCGTCGTGCTGCTGGTGGCCGTGGTCGCCTGGTTGACGATGGGCTGAGCCCTCGCGCGCCGAGGTGCCGAACGGTCGCGTACCCACCGGTCGGGGCGGCTTCAGTGCGCCCCGACCACGTCCCGGGTCTGCCGGGCGATCTCCCGCTCCTCGTCGGTGCGGATGACGCAGACGCTCACCTCGGCGTCGTCGGGCGAGATCACCCGGTCGCCCTCGCCGTCGTTGCGGGTGTCGTCCACGCTGATGCCGAGCCGTTCCAGGCCGGCCAGCGCGGCGGACCGCACCGGCGCGGCGTGCTCGCCCACCCCGGCGGTGAACGCGATCGCGTCGACGTGCCCGAGCAGGGCGTAGTACGCCCCGACGTACCCGGTGATCCGCCGGCAGTAGACGTCGAACGCCAACGCGGCGGCCCGGTCCCCGGCGGCCCGGCGTTGCAGCACCTCGCGCATGTCGTTCGCGCCGGTCAGGCCGAGCAGGCCGCTGCGGTGGTTGAGCAGGTCGTCGATCTCGTCGACCGACAGGCCGCCCTCCCGCCGCAGGTGGAAGATCACGGTCGGGTCGAGGTCGCCGCTGCGGGTGCCCATCACCAGGCCCTCCAGGGGTGACATCCCCATCGAGGTGGCGACGCTGCGGCCGTTCGTCACCGCGCAGGCGCTGGCTCCGTTGCCGAGGTGCAGGGTGATCGTGTTGAGCTGCTCGTACGGGCGGCCCAGCAGTTCGGCCGTGCGCCGGGAGACGTACGCGTGTGAGGTGCCGTGGAAGCCGTACCGGCGGATGTCGTACCGCTGCGCGGTGTCCCGGTCGATCGCGTAGGTCGCGGCGGCCTCCGGCAGCGTGTGGTGGAACGCCGTGTCGAAGACGGCGACCTGCGGTACGTCCGGCAGTGCCGCCCGAGCCACCTCGATGCCGGCCAGGTTGGCCGGGTTGTGCAGCGGAGCGAGCGGCACCAGATTCCTGATCGCGGCCAGCACCGCGTCGTCGACGAGCGTCGGGGCGGTGAACGTCTGGCCGCCGTGCACCACCCGGTGCCCGACGGCCGTCAGACCGCCCAGGTCCAGCCCGTCCAGGATCTCCCGGACCGCGCCCGCGTGGTCCGCCGGGCCGCCGCCGGGCTCGCCGACCCGCTCGACGGTGCCCTGGCCGAGCGTGCGGTCCCCGTCGTAGTGCCGCCACTTCACCGACGACGACCCGCAGTTGAGCACCAGGACCCGACTCATGACGCCTCCCCGGCGGCCGCCTGGATGGCGGTGATCGCCACCGTGTTCACGATGTCCGGCACCAGCGCGCCCCGGGACAGGTCGTTCACCGGCCGGCGCAGGCCCTGCATCACCGGGCCGACGGCGACCGCCCCGGCCGAGCGCTGCACCGCCTTGTACGTGTTGTTGCCCGTGTTGAGGTCCGGGAAGATGAAGACCGTGGCGTGCCCGGCGACCGGGCTGTCCGGCAGTTTGGTCGCCGCCACCGCCGGGTCGATCGCCGCGTCGTACTGGATCGGCCCCTCGACCAGCAGGTCGGGCCGGCGTTCCCGGACGATCGCGGTGGCCGCGGCGACCTTCTCCACGTCGGCGCCCGCGCCGGAGCTGCCGGTGGAGTACGACAGCATGGCCACCCGGGGTTCGATGCCGAACCGCGCGGCGGTGTCTGCCGACGAGATCGCGATGTCGGCGAGTTGGGCCGAGTCCGGGTCGCGGTTCACCGCGCAGTCCCCGTAGACCAGCACCCGGTCGCGCAGCAGCATGAAGAAGACGCTGGAGGCCACCGAGACGTCCGGGACGGTACGGATGATCTCGAACGCGGGTCGGATGGTGGCGGCGGTGGTGTGTGTCGCGCCGGACACCATGCCGTCGGCGTGCCCGGTGGCCACCATGAGCGTGCCGAAGTAGTTGGGCTGGGCCACGATGTCGTACGCCAGCTCGGCGGTGACGCCCCGATGGGCGCGCAGCCGCGCGTACTCGGCGGCGAACTCGTCGTGCCATCCGCTGCTGGTCGGGTCGACGAGCCGCGCGTCGCCGAGGTCGATGCCCAGTTCCCGGGTACGGCGGGCGATGTCGTCGGGGCGGCCGAGCAGCGTCAGGTCGGCCACACCCCGGCGTAGCAGGATCTCTGCCGCCCGCAGAATCCGATCGTCGGTGCCCTCGGGGAGCACCAGGTGGCGGCGCTGCGAGCGGGCCCGGTCGATCAGCTCGTTCTCGAACATCAGCGGGGTCACCCGCGTCGACCGGCTGACCCGGAGCCGGCGGGCCAGGTCGTCGGTGTCCACGCTTCGCTCGAACGCGCCCAGCGCGGCCTCCACCTTGCGCGGGTTGGCCACGCTGGGCCGCCCCTCGATCCGGCTGGACGCCTCGACCGTGTCGTAGCTGTCGCTGCCCACGGACAGCACCGCCAGGCCGGTGTTCAACCCCTCCACCAGCCGCATCACCCGGGGATCGGGCTGCTCGCCCAGGGTGAGCACCAACCCGGCCACCGACACCTGCCCGGCCACGTGGGCCGCGCTGGCGGCGACGAGCAGGTCGGCCCGGTCGCCGGGGGTGATCACCAGCGCTCCCTCGGTGAGGTGGCCCAGCAGGGTCGGCACGTGTGCCGCGCCGACCACGAAGTCCAGCACGTCCCGGCCGAGTGCGGCGTCGTCCCCGGCGAGCAGGGTCGCGCCGAGCGCCGCCGCCACCTCGGCCACCGTCGGCGCCGAGACGCTCGGCACCTCCGGGATGGCGTATGCGGGCACCGGCAGCTCCGGCAGCGTCATCGGCCCGGGCACCCGGTTGGCGATCACCGCGAGCACTGTCGCGCCCAGGTCGGCCACATCGTGGTACGCGCCGCGCATGGCCGCCGCGACGGCCGCCGGCTCCTGCTCGTAGCCGTCCACCACCGGCACCACGACGCTGCCGAACTCCGTGGCCAGCCGGGCGTTGAAGGCCAGCTCGCTGGGGTGCGCCGGGTCACCCGGTTCGTCGAAGTCACTGCCCACGACGACGACCGCCGAGCACTGCCGCTCCACCGCCCGGTAACGCTCCACGATCGCCGAGATCAGCTCCTCGCGACGGCCGTCGGCGACCAGCGCGGCTGCCTCGGTGTAGGTCGCCCCGGCCAGCTCGCCGATCGGCAACTCGACCCGGTACCGCTCGCTGAGCAGGGCGAGGATCGGATCGGGCCCGACGTCGGCGACCAGCGGCCGGAACACGCCGATCCGTCCCACCTGCCGCGACAGCAGTTCGGCCAGCCCGAGAGCGATGGTCGACTTACCCCCGCCCGAACCGACGCTGGTCAGGTACACGCTGCGAGCCACAGGCCCACCCTAGAAGATCGCGAGTGTGCCGAGCCTCGTGGGCCGAGAAAGGGACCCGGAATCGGGCGTTTCGTCGGCCGGGCGGCGAGGTGTTGAGGTCCTCCTTTGCTCTGCTTCAACCCGCGCAACACCCGGTGTCCGGATATCGGACACCGGGTGTTGCGCCCGCTGAAGCAGAGCAAAGGAGGAAAGTCACAGGCGCCGACCCCTCGCCGGCAGCGTCGAGCCCGTCCCCGCCGAGGGCCACAGGGGTGTCTGCGGGCTGTCAGGCGTCTTCGTCGTCGGGGTCGTCCAGGCGGGCCAGGTAGGTCGCCAGGCGCTCGATGGGGGTTTCGAACTCCGGGTTGAGGTCGACGAAGTCGCGCAGGCGCTCGCCCAGCCACTCCAGGGTCACCTGCTCGTCACCCCGGCGTTCGACCAGCTCCTCGATGCCACGGTCGGTGAAGTACACGGCGTACGTCCTCGTGCTCGGCCCGGCGTGGGCCGGGTGGGTCGGTGATCGGCTGGACCGACGCGAGCCGGGGCAGGACCGTGGGAACGGCCCTGCCCCGGCTGTCGCGGTGCGGTCAGGTCACGGGCGGGGAAGTGCCGCCTCGATGAGCGCGGTCTGCTCGACCTCGTGGGTCTTGGCCGAGCCGACCGCCGGGGCCGCCGCGGCGGGGCGGGAGATCCGCCGCAGCCGAACGTCGGTGAGGTGCTCCAGCAGGTTGAGCGCGACGAACGACCAGGCGCCCTGGTTGGCCGGCTCCTCCTGCACCCAGGCGAAGTCCTCCGCGTTCGGGTACTGCGCCAGGGCGGCGCGGATCTCCTCCACCGGCAGCGGGTAGAGCTGCTCGATCCGGATGATCGCCGTGTCGGTGATGCCGCGCTCCTGCCGGGCCTGGAACAGGTCGTAGTAGACCTTGCCGGAGCAGAGCAGCACCCGCTTCACCGCTTCCGGCGCCGGGGCGGCGGTGTCGCGCAGCACCGGCTGGAAGGTGCCGGTGGTGAAGTCCTCCACCGAGGAGACGCAGAGCTTGTGCCGCAGCAGCGACTTCGGCGTGAACACCACGAGCGGCTTGCGCTTCGGCGACAGGGCCTGGCGGCGCAGCAGGTGGAAGTAGTTCGCCGGGGTCGTCGGAATGGACACCCGCATGTTGTCCTCGGCGCACATCTGCAGGAACCGCTCCGGGCGACCGGAGGTGTGGTCCGGGCCCTGGCCCTCGTGGCCGTGCGGCAGCAGCAGGGTGACGGCGGAGCGCTGACCCCACTTCACCTCACCGGAGGAGATGAACTCGTCGATCACCGACTGGGCGCCGTTGACGAAGTCACCGAACTGGGCCTCCCAGGCGACCAGCGCGTTGACGTTCTCCACCGAGTAGCCGTACTCGAAGCCCATCGCCGCGTACTCGCTGAGCAGCGAGTCGTGGACGAAGAACCGGGACCGCTCACCGTCGCCGGTGAGCGACTTCAGCGGCAGGTAGTCGTCGCCGGTGCGGGAGTCGACCACCGAGGCGTGCCGCTGGACGAAGGTGCCGCGCCGCGAGTCCTGCCCGGCGAGCCGGACGGTGACGCCGTCGTGCAGCAGCGCCCCGAGCGCGATGATCTCGCCGAAGCCCCAGTCGATGTTGCCCTCGACGGACATCTTGGAGCGCCGGTCCAGCAGTTGCTGGATGCGCTTGTGCGGGGTGAAGCCCTCCGGCAGGTTGACGTGCGCCTCGCCGATCGCCTTGACGACGGCGGCGTCGGTGGCGGTGTCGACCGCCGGCTCCGGCTCCTCCTCGCGGCGGGGGCGGTTGAGCTGGCGCGGCGTGGCGGCCGCGTCCCGGGTGGCCTTGAAGACCTTCTCCAGCTGCGCCTGGTAGTCGCGCAGCAGCTCCTCCGCGTCCTCCACGGTGATGTCGCCGCGACCGATCAGCTCCTCGGTGTAGAGCTTGCGCACCGAACGCTTCGAGTCAATGATCTTGTACATCTGGGGGTTGGACATCGACGGGTCGTCGCCCTCGTTGTGGCCGCGCCGGCGGTAGCAGACCATGTCGATCACGACGTCCTTGTTGAACGCCTGCCGGTATTCGAAAGCCAGCCGGGCCACGCGGACCACGGCCTCCGGGTCGTCGCCGTTCACGTGGAAGATCGGCGCCTGGATCATCCGGGCCACGTCGGTGCTGTAGAGGCTGGACCGGCTGTACTCCGGGGCGGTGGTGAAGCCGACCTGGTTGTTGACGACCACGTGCACGGTGCCACCGGTGCGGTAGCCGCGCAGCTGCGACAGGTTGAGCGTCTCGGCGACCACACCCTGGCCGGCGAACGCGGCGTCGCCGTGCACTGCCAGCGGCAGCACGGTGTAGCCCTCCAGCTTGAGGTCGATCCGGTCCTGCTTGGCCCGGACGATGCCCTCCAGCACGGGGTCGACGGCCTCCAGGTGCGACGGGTTCGCCACCAGCGACACCTTGACGACGTGCTCGCCGTCCGGGGTGGTGAACTTGCCGTTCTGACCCAGGTGGTACTTCACGTCGCCGGAGCCCTGCGTCGAGCGCGGGTCGAGGTGACCCTCGAACTCCGAGAAGATCTTCTCGTACGGCTTGCCGACGATGTTGGCCAGCACGTTGAGGCGACCACGGTGGGCCATGCCGATGACGACCTCGTCCAGGCCGTTCTCGGCGGAGGACTCCAGCATCTCGCCGAGCAGCGGGATCAGCGACTCGCCGCCCTCCAGCGAGAAGCGCTTCTGGCCGACGTACTTGGTCTGCAGGAAGGTCTCGAACGCCTCGGCGGCGTTGAGCCGGTTGAGCACGTGCTTCTGCTCGTCGGCCGACGGCTTCTCGTACTTGCGCTCGATCCGCTCCTGGATCCAGCGCCGCTCCTCCGGGTCCTGGATGTGCATGTACTCGATGCCGACCCGGCGGCAGTACGAGTCACGCAGCACGCCGAGGATCTCGCGCAGCTTCATCCGCTGCCGACCGGCGAAGCCGTTGACCGGGAACTCGCGGTCGAGGTCCCACAGGGTCAGCCCGTGCTGGAGGACGTCCAGGTCGGGGTGCTTGCGGATCTTGAACTCGAGCGGGTCGGTGTCGGCCATCAGGTGACCGCGCACGCGGTACGCGTGGATCAGCTCGTGCACCCGGGCGGTCTTGTTGATCTGACCCTCGGAGTTGACGGCCACGTCCCGCATCCAGCGCACCGGCTCGTACGGGATGCGCAGCGAGGTGAAGATCTGGTCGTAGAAGCCGCGCTCGCCCAGGATCAGCTCGTGCATCACCTTGAGGAACTCGCCGGACTGCGCGCCCTGGATGATCCGGTGGTCGTACGTGCTGGTCAGCGTGATGATCTTGCTGACGGCCAGCTCGGCGAGGGTGGCCTCGGACATGCCCTGGTAGGGGGCCGGGTACTCCATCGCGCCGACGCCGATGATCGCGCTCTGCCCCTGCATGAGCCGCGGCATCGAGTGCACGGTGCCGATGCCGCCCGGGTTGGTCAGCGAGATCGTGGTGCCGCTGTAGTCCTCCATGGTCAGCTCGTTGCGCCGCGCCCGCCGGACCACGTCCTCGTACGCCTGCCAGAACTGCCGGAAGTCCATCTGCTCGCAGCCCTTGATGGAGGGGACCACCAGGTTGCGGCTGCCGTCCGGCTTGGCCAGGTCGATGGCGATGCCGAGGTTGACGTGCGCCGGGCGGACCACGGCCGGCTTGCCGTTGGCCTCGGCGAACGAGTTGTTCATCTCGGGGTGCTCGACCAGCGCGCGGACCATCGCGTAGCCGACCAGGTGGGTGAAGCTGACCTTGCCACCCCGCCCGCGGGCGAGGTGGTTGTTGATCACGATGCGGTTGTCGACGAGCAGCTTGGCCGGGACCGCGCGCACGCTGGTCGCGGTCGGCACGCTCAGCGAGGCGTCCATGTTCTGGACGATCTTCGCGGCCACACCCCGTAGCGGCGTGGTCTGCGGGCCGTCGGAGCTCGGCGCGGGCGCCTTCGCGGCCGGCTTGGCCGGCGTCCCCTTGGCGGGCGCCGGGGCGCTCTTGGCCGGGGCGGCGGTCGGCGCGGGCGCCTTCGCGGCCGACTTGGCCGGCGCGGCGCTCGGGGCGGCGGCCGGCTGGCTCACCGTGGCTGCCGCCTCCGGCTGACCGTCCGGCTCGGGGGCTGCGGCCGGCTTGCCGGCGGGGTCAGCACCGCGCGGTGTGGCGGCGCCGGGCGCTGGCCGGTAGTCGGCGAAGAAGTCGTGCCAGGCCGAATCGACGCTCGTTGGGTCGGCGAGGTAGCGCTGGTACATCTCCTCGACGATCCACTCGTTCGGGCCGAAACCCGCCAGTGGGTTCTCCTGCGAAGTCTGCTGGGTCGACACGGCCGGTAATCGCCTCTTTCACGCGGGTTTGTGTGTCACGCGGTGCCCGTCACGTCCGATCAAGGAGAACGGACAGACGACTCCCAGGCTACGCCGTACGGATCGCCCCGGCATTTCCGCCTCGGTCGGGTGGCCCGATTCACAGAAGATGCCAGAAGTTCGGCAACCCCTGCGGTGATCGCCGCTGGCTGCTACGGCGGGACTGAGTATCCCGACGGATGTCCCGTGGGCGCTCCTACGCGAGGATCGGGCGCATGGATCGACACGGGGCACGGGGGCGCTACGGCAGGAGCATGGCGGTGGCGGCCGGTTGGTACGTCACCGCCATCGCGGCCGTGGCGGTGGGCACCACAAGCGTTCCGAGCACGCCGCCGGACGACGACTGCGCGGCCTGGTTCAGTTGCCTGTCGCCGGGGGAGTCGCTGGCGTTCGTCGCGCTGGTGTGGGGCGCGCCGATATTCGTCGGGCTGCTGTTCGTGACGGCCCTGGTGGCTGCGCTGGCCGTCCGGCTCGTCCCGTCGGCAGTGGTCGCCGGAACGCTGTCCGCAGGGGTCAGTTTCACGCTCTGCGTCGCCGTCCTCGCGGGGCTGGCATGAAGCGCCTCGGCTTCGGAGGGCTCTTCTTCGCCTGGCTCTACGGAGTCCCGTTCCTGCTGCTGGTGGGCGTGCTCCGGCGCGTCTCCCAGCCGTACACGCCGACCCACGACGAGGCGCAGGCGTTCGGCGCGACCACCGACGCCCTGCTGACGATCGGGCTCCTGCTCAACGGGGCCCTGCCGGTGATGGGCCTGCTGCTGGCCGTACTGGCCGGGGACGCGGTGTGGCGTCGGCACTTCGCCTGGGCGTTCGGCGGGGTGGCGCTGATCTACGTGGCCGTCGCGCTGGTCGGCAGCATGGCCACCGGCGGGCTGACCGGGCACGTCCCCGCCGACCGGGAGCCGGCTCCGCAGATCACCCAGTGCATACCCGTCAGCGGCGGCCGGGGCTGCCCTGGCGGGTGACGGGTGGGAAGACTCCGGGGTGACGGGCGTGGTGCGGCCGCCTCCTGAGACCGTCCCGGGGTGACGGCCGTGCCGCCGCCACCCCGGAACGTCGTCGGTCAGGAGATGTCGCGCCGACGGATCAGCAGGGAGCCGGCCACGCCGGTGACCACCGCGTACCCGATGAGCACCGCCGCGCCGGCCCAGCGCGGTGGGTTGCCCGGGATGTCCGTCCCGGTGACCATCAGCGACGACGCCAACGACGGCACCAGCAGTTGCAGGTTGTTGATCCAGTCACCCCAGCGGTCGGCCAGGATGGCGATCACCACTGCCGCACCGATCGAGCCGCCCAGGTAGAGCAGGATGCCGGTGACTGTCGCGCCGATCTGGCTGCGGATCAGCACGCCGATGCCGACGCCGAACACCGCCCAGAGCAGGTACGCGAGCAGGTTCAACCCGATGGCCCGCCACGCCGCGTCGTTGCCCAGTTGGGAGTCCACCCCGACCGCGCTCAGCACCGCCGAGCCGGCGATCAGGTTGAACACGGTGGTGACCAGCCAGAAGAGCAGTGCCAGCACGCCCGCCGCGACCAACTTGGCGAGCATCACCGCGGTGCGGTGCGGTGCGGTGAGGAACGTGGTGGTGACCGTCTGGTGGAAGAACTCGCTGGTCACCACGATGATGCCGAGCAGCATGATGATCAGCAGGCCGAAGAACTGCCCGGTGGTGAACAGGTTCGACGAGAGCGCGTCCGGAGTGGCCGCAGCCTCGAACTGGGCGGCCTGGTCGCCCACCTCGGCGGGGTTGGTGCTGGTGAGGGCGTCGGCCTGCAACCAGTTGATGAGCAGCGTGAGCGCCCACAGCGGCAGGCTGATCAGCGCGAAGATCCACCAGGTGTTGGTGGTACGGATCTTGAGCAGCTCGGATCGGACCAGGTTCATCGGATGTCCGCCTTTCCGGCCGTCAGCTCCAGGAAGACCCGTTCCAGGTCGGGTCGTTCGGTGGTCAGTTCGTGCAGTTCCACGCCGGCGGTCAGGGCTGCCCGGCCGATCGTCGGGGCGTCCACCCCGGAGACCAGCAGGACACCGTGTTCGTCGGTGGTGACGGTCGCCGACTGCGCCTTCAGCGCGGTGGTCAGCGCCTCGGCCTGCGGGGTACGGACCCGGACCTGGGCGCCCTGCGCCATCGACCCGAGGACCTGCTCGACCGGCCCCTGCCGGACGAGCTGCCCGGCCGCGATGATCACCACGTCGTCGGCGAGCAACTGCATCTCGGACAGCAGGTGGCTGGAGACCAGCACCGTGCGGCCCTCGTGGGCGAGGTTCTTGAGGAACCCACGCATCCACCGGATGCCCTCCGGGTCCAGCCCGTTCGCCGGTTCGTCGAGGATCAGCACCCGTGGGTCGCCGAGCATCGCCGCGGCGATACCGAGCCGCTGCTTCATACCCAGCGAGTAGCCCTTGAACTTGCGCTTCGCGGCCGGGGTCAGCCCGACCAGCTCCAGCACCTCGTCGGCCCGCGTCCGAGGCAGACCGGCCGCCGCGCAGATCACCCGCAGGTGGTTGATGCCGGTGCGGCCCTTGTGCGCGCTGGACGCCTCCAGGATCGCGCCGACGTGCCGCAGCGGGTCGGACAGGTCGGCGTAGCGGTGACCGCTGATGGTGGCCGTGCCGCCCGTGGGCGTGACCAGGTTCAGCAGCATGCGCAGCGTGGTGGTCTTGCCGGCGCCGTTCGGGCCGAGGAAGCCGGTCACCCGCCCCGGTGCCACGGTGAAGGACAGGTTGTTCACCGCCCGCACGTTCTTGTACTGCTTTGTCAGACCGGACACCACGATCTGACCGTCGCTGGTGGGGCTTCGCTGCCCGTCAGTCATCGTTCTCCTCCCGTGTGGCGTCGAGGTACGCCGTGGCACAGCGTGACGGTACCGAGCAACAAGGTCAATCAGCCCGAGTACCTACGGCGTGGTCCTCCTTGCGAACGACGCCCGGGACGACGCCGGGGCCTCAGCGGGCGATCCAGGTGGCCCGCGCCGCGCCGAGCAGCGCGCCGCCCGGCCCGTACAGGCTGGTGTGCACCAACGCCTTGCGGCCGTCGACGCCGATCAGCGCGCCGGTCACCACGCACTCGTCGCCGGGCGCCGGCCGGGCCGTGACCACGGCGGCGATCCGACCGAGCAGGTACGGGCGGTCCGACGCGAGCACCGTCCAGCCGCCGGGGCAGTCCAGCGCGGCCCACACGGTGGCGTCGCCGACCTCCTCGGGTACGCGGAACGGCGCGGCGGTCCGGCCGTCCGGCAGCCGCCCGGGGAAGATCCGCAGCCCGTCGGTACGGCGCGGACCACAGACGAAACATCCGGGGTACGGGTGCGCGGCGAACCCGGGGTAGCGGGTGGCCGCCTCCGCCGCCGTCTCCGCGTCGACCGGCGGTACGACCGCGTCCACGACGTCCGTCGGGCGCACCTCGGCCACCAGTTCGCCGGACGGGTCCCGCACCTCGCCGTCGACCAGGGTCAGCGTGGTCTCCAACGGCGGTGGCCGACGGAGTGTCACCTCGACCGGCCCGGGTCCTGCCGCGGCGGCGAAGAGCCCGGCGCTCCAGCCGCCGTTACCGGAGCCGGTGGGCCCGTTGTAGCGGGACTCGATGCGCATCGGTGACCTCCGTGGGGCTGGGACGGCATCGTCGCCGGCCGTCCCGCAGCCTCGCACGGACACACCTCGCAGGCATCCGCCGGCCGGCGTTCATCCGTCCGACACCAGCGGTGTCCACCGATGGCACCCGGGGCCCTTACACAGATCCCATGGCCGTTCTGCATGTCGCTGGCACGCCACTGACGACCAGCGGATACACCCTGCTGATCGCCGACGACCCCACCCAGGTCGCGGCCGCGCAACGCCTGCGCCACGAGGTGTTCGCCACCGAGTTGGGCGCCACGCTCGCCCCCGGCGGAGCCGGGCTGGACGTGGACCCCTTCGACGCCCACTGCGACCACCTCATCGTCCGGGAGGACAGCACCGGGCAGGTGGTCGGCACGTACCGGCTGCTGCCGCCGGGGCGCACCGACCGGCGGTACGCCGAGAGCGAGTTCGACCTCGCCGCGCTGGACCCGCTCCGTGACGACCTCGTCGAGACGGGTCGCTCCTGCGTGCACCCCGACCACCGATCCGGCGCGGTGATCAACCTGATGTGGGCGGGCCTCACCCGCTATCTGCACCTACGCGGCTCCCGGTGGCTCGGTGGCTGCGCCTCGGTGCCGGTCGACGACGGTGGTCGTACGGTCGCCGGGGTCTGGGCACAGGTTCAGGCGCGACACCTGTCGCCGCCGCCGTTGCGGGTGCGTCCGCTGCGCCCGTGGTTCGCCGAGCCGGCCGCCGCTCTGGCCGTCGACGGCGAGCCGGCCGCTCGCGTGGCGGTGCCGCCGCTGCTGCGCGGTTACCTGCGACTCGGCGCGTGGATCTGCGGCGAGCCGTCGTACGACCCCGACTTCGGGTGCGCGGACTTCTACGTGCTCTTCTCGCTGGACCGGATGAACCCGCGCTACCTGCGGCACTTCCTGGGCGGGGACGAGCGGTGAGCGTCGTGGCGCACGACCTGTGGCGACCCTCGTCGGGCTGCGACGACGACTGCCTGCCGACGGCCGGCGAGGTGCCGACGGTGCCGGTGGCCCGTCGGGTGCTCCGGCTGGTCGCGGCGGTAGTCATGCTGGTGGCCGGGGTGGGCGTGGCGTTGCTGCTGCCCGTACTGCCGGCGCCCGAGCGGCAGGCCCTGCTGCGTGGTTGGGCCCGTGGCACGGTGCGCGCCTTCGGCGTCCGGCTGGTGATCAAGGGGCGGCTGCCCCGGCGGCGTGCGCTACTGGTCGCCAACCACGTGTCGTGGTTGGACATCCTCGCCGTCCTGGCGGTCGCGCCGACCCGGATGGTGGCGAAGCGGGAGATCCGATCGTGGCCGGTGGTCGGGCTGCTGGCCGCCGCCGCGGGCACGGTCTTCGTGGACCGGTCGCGCCCGCGCGCACTGCCGGCCACCGTGCGCCGGCTCGCCGACGCGCTGCGCGCCGGCCGCTCGGTCGCGGTCTTTCCCGAGGGTACGACCTGGTGTGCCGGGGACGGCGCGGCCGAGTGTCGTCCCGGGGGCGGCTTCCGTCCGGCCATGTTCCAGGCGGCCATCGACGCGGGCGCTCCGGTGGTGCCGCTGCGACTCGGGTACCGGTGCGCGGACACCGGGGTGGGTACCACTGTCGCCGCCTTCCTGGGTGCGGACACCCTGCTGCGCTCGGTGGCGCGGGTGGTCGCGGCCCGGCAACTGGTGGTCTCGGTGACGATCGCCGCCGCGCTGCACCCGGGGCAGGACGCCGAGCGGCGGTTGCTGGCCCGGGCCGCCGAGTCGGCCGTACACCTGGTGGCGACCGCCCCGGCGCGAACCCGGCTGCGGCCGGTGCCCACGGCGACCCAGGCCGTTCCGGCACCGACGCCCGACCCAGGTCAGGAGTTGGACCTGGCCGCCTGAACCGGCCTCGCCCAACTGTGCGGATCTGTGCGGGCGCCGTGGTCCCAGCTTGCGACAGTCTTGTCGTATCGCGATGTATCGCGTTATTGTCTTCTCGGGAGGCGCGCCACGGCGTGCCGTCGAGAGGAGCACACCCATGGCCGGATGGACGGTCGAGACGCCGCAGCGGCTCACCCTGGACGGTCCGGTCACCCGGCTGGACGTCCGCCTCGTCAGCGGACGGCTCAACGTGGTCGCCGCCGATGGGCCAGCCCGGATCGACATCACCGAGGTCGGCCGTCGTCCTGTGCTGATCGACCACTCCGACGGCCGCCTCAGCATCCGCCAGGAGCGTGACTGGGGCTGGCCGAACTTCCTGCGCGGGCTCCGGGCGATCCACCGCTTCCCCCGGGTGGACGTCTCGGTGGCCGTACCCGCCGACGTCCTCGCCGACCTGGGCCTGGGCGCCGGCTCGGTGGTCGTCTCCGGGCTGCGCCGGCAGACCACCGTCGACCTCGCCGCCGGTCAGATCACGCTGATGGGGCTGCGCGGCACCACCTCCGCGAAGATCACCTCGGGGCCGGTCGAGGCGCTCGGGGTGCGCGGCGACCTCACCCTGGAGACCGTCTCCGGGGAGGTGATCCTCGCCGACAGCGCCGCCGAGCGGGTGCGGGCGCAGACCGTCTCCGGTGCCATCACCTGCGACCTGGACAACCCCCGCCGCAGCGACATCCGGCTCGCCACGATCTCCGGCAGCATCACCGTCCGGGTCCGCGAGGACAGCGACCTCTCGGTCCGGCTGAACACCGCCGCAGGCCGGATCACCAGCGGGTTCCCGCAGGTGCGCAGCTCGACATATCCGCTGCCGAGCAGCGAGGGGGTGCTCGGCAGCGGTGCCGGTAAGCTCTGGGCCTCCGCCACCTCGGGCAGCATCGCCCTGCTCGCCCGAGCGGTCGACGACGATTCCGAGGAGCTGCCGTGACCGCCGTGTTCAGCCACGGACGGCTCCGGCTCTACCTGCTCAAGCTCCTCGACGACGGTCCCAAGCACGGCTACGAGCTGATCCGCCTCCTGGAGGACCGGTTCCTCGGGCTCTACGCGCCCAGCGCCGGCACCATCTATCCCCGGCTGCAACGGCTGGAGGCCGAGGGGCTGGTCACCCACACCGCCGCCGGTGGGCGCAAGACGTACGGCATCACCGACGCCGGCCTCGACGAGCTGCGCCAGCGGGCCGGTGAGCTGGCCGCGTTGGAGGCGGACATCGCGGCCTCGGTGGCGGACCTCTCCACCCTGGCCGGCGAGATCCGCAGCGAGGTGCGTGGCTCGACGCGTGACCTCAAGCGGGAGTTGAGCGAGGCCACCCGCCAGACCCGACGGGCGCGCTGGGTGCCGCCCGCGTCGTCGTACCGGCCCCCGTCGGGCGACGCGCCGCGCGCCGCCCTGCTCGACGAGTTGGACCAGCGGCTGGCCGCGTTCACCGCCGAGGTGGGCCGTCTGGCGCGGGCGCGACAGTTCAGCGACACTCAACTGCGTACGGCGATCCGACTGCTCGACGGCGCCTTGGACGGGCTGCGCCGGCTCCTGCGCTGACCGGTCCGCGACTCACAGGATTTTTCCAGGAAGCGTCCAGCGCCGGTGCAGTGAGTTCACCGATGATTGGGCCCATGCCCGCTACCCAGACCGAGGCGCGACTTCTCGTCGTCGAGGACGACCCGAACATCCTCGAACTGCTCTCCGCGAGCCTGCGCTTCGCGGGCTTCGACGTGGCCACCGCGACCAGCGGCAGCGCGGCCCTGAACGCCGCCAAGGACCACCGGCCCGACCTTGTCGTGCTCGACGTGATGCTGCCGGACCTGGACGGCTTCGAGGTCATCCGGATGCTGCGCGAGGGCGGTACGCGTACCCCGGTGGTCTTCCTGACCGCGCGGGACGCCACGGACGACAAGATCCGCGGGCTCACCCTGGGTGGCGACGACTACGTCACCAAGCCGTTCAGCCTGGAGGAGCTGACCGCCCGGATCCGGGCCGTGCTGCGCCGCACCACCACCGGCGAGCAGGCACCGTCCCGGCTCACCTTCGCCGACCTGGAGTTGGACGAGGAGACCCACGAGGTGCACCGCGCCGGGCAGCGGGTGCAGCTCTCGCCGACCGAGTTCAAGCTGCTGCGCTACCTGATGCTCAACGCCAACCGGGTGCTGTCCAAGGCGCAGATCCTCGACCACGTCTGGAACTACGACTTCCGGGGCGACGACAACATCGTCGAGTCCTACATCTCCTACCTGCGGCGCAAGGTCGACACCGGTCAGCCCCGGCTGATCCACACCCTTCGCGGCGTGGGGTACGTGCTGCGCAAGCCGGCGGCGTGAACCCGGTCCAGCAGGCGAAGGGACGGCTGCGGGGCGTACCGCTGCGGGTGAAGCTTGTCGCCTCGGTGCTCGCGCTGGTCTCCGCGGCGTTGCTGGTGATCAGCTCGCTGACCGCCTACTTCCTGCACAACTACCTGGTCGACCAGGTGGACGGGCAGATCCGGTCGGCCACCCAGGGTCTTGGTCAGTACCTCCCGGGTCTGCGCAGCGGCGAGGTAAACGTGACGCTCCCGAGCGACTACGTCGTCTCGCTGGCCGACGAGAGCAGGGTGTCCCGGCCGTACTACGACAAGGTGAATCGCTCCCCCGAACAGTTGCCCAGCTTCCCCACCACCCGCGCGGGCTTCGAGGACCTGGAGGGGCAGCCGAAGACGGTCCTGTCCCAGGACGGGCGGACCCGGTGGCGGGTCTACTACGCCGCCCAGCCGGACGGCTCGGTGCTGGCCGTGGGCCAGCCGCTGACCGAGGTCGACCGCGCGGTCAAGCAGCTCGTCTGGATCGACCTGCTGGTCGGCGGCGCGGTACTGATCATGCTGGCGTCGGTCGGCGCGGCAATCGTGCGGACCAGCCTCAAGCCCCTGGTGGAGATCGAGCGGACCGCCGCCGCCATCGCCGGTGGCGACCTGACCCGCCGGGTGCCCGACCCCGAGGAGGGGCACGAGCAACCCACCTCGGAGCTGGGCCGGCTCTCCCGCGCGCTGAACGCGATGCTCACCCAGATCGAGGCGGCGTTCACCGCCCGGGCGGCCTCGGAGACGGCGGCCCGCTCGGCGGAGAGCACCGCCCGCGACGCGGCCGCCGCGGCCCAGGCGTCCGAGGCGCGGGCCCGACGCTCCGAGGAGCGGATGCGGCAGTTCGTGGCGGACGCCTCGCACGAGCTGCGGACTCCGCTGACCACCATCCGTGGCTTCGCCGAGCTGTACCGCCAGGGCGCGGCCCGCGCGCCGGAGCAGACCTCCGGGCTGCTGCGCCGGATTGAGGACGAGGCCGCCCGGATGGGTCTGCTGGTCGAGGATCTGCTGCTGCTCGCCCGGCTGGACCGGGAACGGCCGCTCTCGCTGGCCCCGGTGGAGCTGCCGGTGCTCGCCTCCGACGCCGTGCAGGCGGCCCGCGCGATCGCCCCGGACCGGCGGATCGAGCTGGAGATCGAGCCCGGTTCCGGCCCCCTCGTCGTCTACGCCGACGACGCGCGGCTGCGGCAGATCATCGGCAACCTGGTGACCAACGCGTTGACCCACACACCGCCGGAAGCCGACGTCAGCGTGCGCCTACGAGCCGAGACGGGCAACCTCGCGGTCGTCGAGGTGGCGGACACCGGTCCGGGACTGTCCCCGGAACAGTCGGAGCGGGTCTTCGAGCGGTTCTACCGGGCCGACGCGGCCCGGACCCGACGGGCGGACGGCAACACCGGCACCGGCCTCGGCCTGGCCATCGTGGCGGCTCTGGTGACCGCCCACCACGGTTCGGTCGAGGTGGTCGAGACGCCGGGGGGCGGGGCCACCTTCCGGGTCCGGCTGCCGCAGGTGCCCAGAGGCGACGACCTGGGCGAGTGACTTTCAGCCAACTTCCAGGACGGTTCCAGGTTGATTGCAGTGCGGAGGGAGAAGGTAGTCCCATGACCGAGTTCGAGTCCGACCCGCAGCGCCGGCCGGCCCCCACCGACGCCGAGCCGTCGCACCCCACCGCCGAGTTGCCGCGCGACGAGCGCGCGCAGTCCGACTCTCCGACGACCCCCGTTCCGGCCGACGCCGCCACCCCGACCGCCGCCACCCCGACCGCCGCCACCCCGGCCGTGGCCGACGCTCCGACGGCCGCGAACCCGGCCGTGACCGACGCGCCGACCGCGCCCGTCCAGCACGTCGGGCAGCCCACCGGGTACGAGCCGCCGACCGCGGCCCAGCCCGCCGGATACCAGCCGGCGACTGGCCAGCCCACCGGGTACGAGCCGCCGACCGCCGGCACGTCCGCGCCGCCGTACCCGGTCTCCGGCCACCCGACGCCCGGCCAGCACGGCTACCCGCAGCCCACCGACGGTCGCTACCCGGGTGCCCCCTGGTACGCGGGCCAGCAGTCCGGCTGGGCCGGCGGGGGCCAGCCGGGCATGGCCTACCCGCAGCACGCGCCCCAACATGGACAGCACCCCCAGCACCCGGGACAGCCCGTGCCACCCTGGGGTCCGCAGGCCACGCCGCCCGGCTCCGGGCCACGGCCGGGCCGGATCGCCAAGTTCGCCGGCGCCGGTGTCGCGGTGTTCGCCCTGATGCTCGGCTCCGGCGTGGCCGGTGGTGCGCTCGCGCTCGCCCTCGACGGCGACGGCGGTGGTGTCACCCGCACCTACACGGCGGCACCGGTGCTCAACAGCGCGGACCTGCCGAAGATCGCCGCCGCCGTCCAGGACAGCGTCGTCTCCATCGCCACCGACAGCGGTGAGGGCTCCGGCGTGGTGCTCACCGCCGACGGCTACGTGCTCACCAACAACCATGTGGTCGCCTCCGCGAGCGGAGACACCGTGCAGGTGGTCTTCGCCGACGGCCGAAAGGTCCAGGCGAAGATCGTCGGCACCGACCCGAAGACCGACCTGGCCGTGGTCAAGGCCGACGGGCTGAACGACCTCAAGCCGGCGAAGTTCGGCGACAGCGACGCCATGCAGGTCGGCGACCAGGTCCTCGCCCTGGGCAGCCCGCTGGGCCTCCAGGGCTCGGTGACCGCCGGCATCCTGAGCGCCCGGGACCGCACCATCCGGGCCGGCGAGGGCCAGCAGCAGGACCCGGGGCAGCAGGGCCAGGCCGTCAGCTCGATCTCCGGCCTGTTGCAGACCGACGCGCCGATCAACCCGGGCAACTCCGGTGGTGCCCTGGTCAACACCCGGGGCGAGGTGATCGGCGTCAACACCGCCATCGCCACCTCCGGGCAGAGCACCGGCAACATCGGCGTCGGCTTCGCCATCCCCAGCAACAAGGCCAAGGACGTGGCGGGCAAGCTCCAGCGCGGCGAGAAGGTCAGCCACCCGTCGCTCGGAGTCGGCGTCAACCAGGCCGAGGGCGGCGGCGCACTGGTCGCCTCGGTCACCGCGGGCAGCGCCGCTGAGAAGGCCGGCCTCCAGCAGGGTGACGTGGTCACCCGCTTCGGTGACAAGGCGATCAACGACTCCGACGACCTGGTCGGCGCGGTGCAGGCCGGCAAGGTCGGCGACCGGGTCGAGGTGCACTTCAAGCGCAACGGTGCCGAGAAGACGGTGACCGTGACGCTCGCCGAGACGTCCTGACCGACACCACCACCTGCCTCCCTCCGGCGGCGGGTGGCGGAGCCAAGGGGGTTGGCTCCGTCACCCGCCGCTGCTTTCCCCCGAACGGCGGTTCACCCGAGCAGGGTGAACCGCCGTCACCCGTACGCCCGGCAGGCTCGGCGGGCGAGCTGGCGAGCGTGAGGGGTGGGGCTGATGAGCACCATGGATGTCGAGGACGACCAGGTCCAGCGGGACGTCCTGGCCGAGCTGGCCTGGGACCCGCAGGTGCCGCCGAACGAGATCGGAGTGACCGTCGACCAGGGGGTGGTCACCCTCACCGGTCACGTCGACGGGGCCGCCCGCGGGTGGGCGGCGATCCGCTGCGTCCAACGGGTCCGGGGCGTACGCGTGGTGGCCGACGAGATCGAGGTACGGCTGCCGGGGACCCCGGGGCGTACCGACGGTGATATCGCCCTCGCCGCGTCCCGCGCCCTCGACTGGGACAGTTTCGTACCCGCCGAGCATCTGGACGTCAGCGTGGCCAACGGCTGGGTGATGCTGCGCGGGGAAGTCGAGTTCGGGTGGCAGCGCCGCGCCGCCGAGGGGGAGTTGCGCCGACTGGACGGCGTACGGGGGATCACGAACCTCGTCGAGGTGCGACCGTCGTCGCCGCCGCCGGACGAGCGGGTGCGCCAGGACGTCCAGCGCGCGCTGGCGCGGACACTCGGCGCCGAACGGGTGGCGGTGGAGGTGGACGGCGACACGCTGGTCCTCGCCGGGGTGGTCCGCTCGTGGTGGGAACGGGACCAGGTGGAGCGGGTGGCGTGGTCGACGCCGGGTGTGCGGGTCGTGCACGACCAACTCCTGGTCGGCGGGTAAGCGTCCGCCTTGTCCGGTTTACCGGGGGCGGCGTGGGGAATCCGCCGCGAACCATGCCGACCGGGGGACCAACGGGGAGGACTCGTGGCCGTGAACCACCCGCCCGCCGACCGCCCGCCGGAGCGGTCGTTGCGCATCGCGATGGTGGTCCCGCCATGGCTGTCCGTGCCGCCGCCCGGCTACGGCGGTCTGGAGCAGGTGGTGGCCGGCCTGGTGGACGCGTTGACCGCGCACGGTCACGCGGTGACGCTGTTCGGTGCCGGTGCGCAGCACGGCACCGCCGCCAGCGGCTTCGTCTCCACCGTGGCGGAGGTGCAGTACGAGCGGCTCGGCGAGTCGTTGCCGGAGCTGGCGCACCTGGCCCGGGTGAACCGCCTGATCACGCCGGCCGACTTCGACGTGATCCACGACCACACCACGATCGGCCCGCTGGTGGCCGGCCGCCGGTCGGTACCGACGGTGGCGACCGTGCACGGCAACCCGGTCGGGGAGTACGGCGACGTGCTCGGTGACGCCGACGAGGACGTCGCCCTGGTGGCCATCTCGCACGCCCAACGTGGGCTCAACACGGGCCTGCCCTGGGCCGGCACCGTGCACAACGCGCTGGACCTGCGCGGCTTTCCGCGTAAGACCGAGCCCGGCCCGGGGCCGGTGCTGTGGCTGGCCCGGTTCAGCCCCGACAAGGGCCCGGACGTCGCCATCCGTGCCTGCCGGGAGGCCGGCCTGCCGCTGCTGCTGGCCGGCAAGTGCAACGAGCCGGCCGAGCGGCGCTACTACGAGCAGGTCGTCGCGCCGCTGGTCGACGAGGACGTGACCGTCGTCTTCAACGCCGACCGTGCCGAGACCCTGCGAATGCTTGTCGACGCCCGCTGCCTGATCATGCCGATCCAGTGGGACGAGCCGTTCGGCATGGTGATGCTGGAGGCGATGGCGACCGGTACGCCGGTGGTCGCGCTGGACCGGGGCGCGGTCCCGGAACTGGTGCGGCCCGGTCGCACGGGATTGGTGTGCCGAGGGGCCGAGGAACTGCCCGCCGCTTTGCGGGCTGCGCGGGAGCTGGACCCGCGGGACTGCGTGGCGCACGTCGCCGAGAACTTCTCGGTCGAGCGGATGGCGTACGGCTACGAGGAGATCTACCAGCGCTTCGCCCTCGGTCGGCCCGACGTCCGGCGAACGGCTTCGGTCGCGGTGCGCTGACCGCCTCGCCCCGGTCAGACCCGTGCCGCGCCCAACTCGGCGATGGCGGCGTCGAGCCGCTGCGCGTACGCCGGGCTGATCGCACCCTCGCCGAGCCGGACGGTGACCTTCTCGCGCAGCCGGGCTACCGACGGCGCCAGCTCGTTCCGGCCGGACCCGACGGCGACGAGCAGGTTGCGCAGCGACTGGTGCAGGTCGAGGCCGACGTCGCTGCGGATCTCGCCGTCGCGCAGCCCGGCGTCGACGAGCCCGTCGACGCGGTTGGCGGCCTCGGCGAGGGTGCCCGGCTCGGCAGTGGACGCGACGGTGGGCGGTGCCGACGTCGGTGCCGGGGCCGGCTGTAACGGGTCGCCGGCTGGCGGATCGGTCGACGGGTCGCTGGGCGCGGGCGTCGTCGGACCGGCCGTGGGCTCGGCCCGACGATCCGGTTTCTGGTCGGGCAGCAGGGTGGTGCCGGCGAGCGCAACGGCGACGGCCAGGACCACGGCGATCCCCAGCAGCGCCGGCCGTCGGAGTGACCGGGGGGCGCCGTCAGCGGGCAGTGCCGGCGTGCGGGTCGTGCCGTCGGCGCGGAGCGTCGTCACGACGCCCGCGTGCGCGGCCGGGGCGTCGCTCGCCGGCAGGCCCGGCGGCGACGGCGTCGGCAGGGTCGGGGCCGGAACTCCGATCGTGGCGGTCGGCGGGTCGGGCGTCAGCAGATGGCCGCGCAGCACGGTGGCGATCTGCCGAGCGGTCGGCCGGTCCGCCGGGTCGCGGGCGAGGCTGCGCAGGCAGATCCGGGCGACCGCCGTCGGCAGCTCCGGCACGCCGGCCAGCGTCGGCGCGGGGCCGTCGGCGAGCGCGGCGCTGAGCTGCTCCCAGGTGTCCGCCGGGTACGGCACCCGCCCGGTCAACGCCTCGTGCAGAAGGACGCCGAGCGAGTAGACGTCGGTGGCCGGTTGGGCGGGAGCGCCGTCGAGGCGTTCCGGGGCGACGTACGCCGGGGTGCCGAACGTGCCGCCGTCCTCGTCCTCGTCGGGCGCGCCGATCCGGGTCGCGATGCCGAAGTCGAGGACCTTCACCCCCATCGCCGTCATCATGACGTTGGACGGGGTGATGTCGCGGTGCACGATGCCCAGCCGGTGCGCGGCGGCCAGCGCGTCGGCGACCTGGGCGCCCACCTCGACCGCCTCGGGCCACGGCAACGGCCCCTCGGTGAGCCGCAGCTCCAGCTCCTCGCCGCTGAGCAACTCCATCACCACGAACGAGGTGATGGAGCCGTCCGGGTCGACCGTCTCGCCGTAGTCGTGCACCGAGGTCACGTGCGGGTGCACCAACTGGGCGGCGGCGCGCGCCTCCTCCCGCACCATGTCGCGGAACCGTGCGTCGGCGGCCAACGAGGCGGCGAGCACCTTGAGCGCCACGAAACGGTCGAGCACCTCGTCCCGTGCGCGCCAGATGACCGACATGCCGCCGGCACCGATCTGGTCGATGAGTCGGTACCTGCGGGCCAGCAAGCGGCCCGGATGCAGCGCTGCCTTCACGGATCGCACCTGCCCTCGGGGTGGGAGCGGTATCAGGTTGCGCGAATGTGTCGTGCCTGTCAACGCCGACGGGACGGCAAGTCGACGGACGGTGGCTGGGGTGCGCCGACCGTCCGGCGGCGGCGGCTCGCGGGTCGGCGGCGGGCGCGTGCCAGGATGAGGACATGGCTCCGGGACCGGTGGCGTTCGTGCTCGGCGGCGGCGGGGTGCTCGGCGCTGTGGAGGTCGGGATGCTGCGGGCACTGTTCCGCGCCGGCATCCAGCCCGACATGGTGATCGGCACCTCGATCGGCGCGGTCAACGGTGCGCTGGTCGCCGCCGACCCGTCCGAGGCGGTGACCGACCGGCTGGTCCGGCTCTGGGCGTCGCCCGAGGCCAGCGAGGTGTACGGCGACTCCGTCGCCCGACAACTGCGCCGCTTCGCCGCCCGTACCCACCTGCATTCGCCCCGACCGCTGCGCCGGCTCCTCGAGTCGGAGTTGGGGCTGGACACCACCTTCGCCGACCTGCGCGTGCCGTTCCGCTGCTGCGCCGCCCACATCGAACGCGCCGCCGAACACTGGTTCACCAGCGGGCCGGTGGTGCCGGCGGTGCTGGCGTCGGCATCGGTGCCAGGTCTGCTCCCGCCCACCGAGATCGACGGCGCGCACTACATCGACGGTGGCATCGTCAACTCCATCCCGATCGGCGAGGCGGTGGCCGCGGGCGCCAGCCAGATCTTCGTCCTCCAGGTGGGCCGGATCGAACGGGAGCTGACGCCGCCCCGACGGCCCTGGGAGATCGCGCAGGTGGCGTTCGAGATCTCCCGCCGGCACCGGTTCTTCCGGGAGATGGCCGCGCTACCCGAGGGGGTGGAGGTGCACGTCCTGCCGACCGGAGGGCTGGATCCCCGCGACGACACGCCCTGGGCGTACCGGGACATGGCCGCGGTGGGACGTCGGATCAGCCGGGCGTACACCGCTTCCCGCCGCTACCTCGCCACCCACGTGGACCGCTGATGCCGCTGCCTCCCCGGTGGTTGCGGCGGTTGCTGATCGCTCCCGGCGTGGTGCTGCTCGCGATCGTCGTCGTGACCACGCTGCCGGTCTGGGCGCTGCTCGCCGCCGCTGCCTCACCGCTGGTCCCGGGCCGGCTCCGCCCCCTGCGGCTGCTCTGGATCGGCTGCGTCTACCTGGTCTGGGACGCGGCCGCGCTGCTCGCGCTCTTCGTCCTCTGGCTGGCCTCCGGGTTCGGCTGGCGCAGCCGGTCCCCGGGGTTCCAGCGCGCGCACTACGTGCTGGCCGGCTGGTTCCTGCGGGTCTTGTTCTGGCAGGCCCGCTGGTCGCTGCGGCTGAACATCGACGTGGTCGGGACCGACCCGGACACCGCGCTGCCCGGTCGGCCCGAACTGGTGCTGTGCCGACATGCCGGGCCGGGCGACTCGTTCATCCTGATCCACGGGCTGGTCAACTGGTTCCACCGGGAGCCACGGATCGTGCTCAAGGACAGCCTGCAGTGGGACCCGGCGATCGACGTGCTGCTCAACAGGTTGCCCAACCGGTTCATCGCGCCCACCGCGGAGCGTGGCGAGGAGACCGTACGTCAGGTCGGGCACCTGGCCACCGGCCTGGACGACAACGACGCCTTCGTGATCTTCCCGGAGGGCGGCAACTTCACCCCGCGACGGCGACTGCGGGCCATCGCCCGGCTGCGCTCGCTTGGCCTCGAACGCATGGCGCGTCGTGCCGAACGGATGCGTCACGTGCTCGCCCCGCAGCCCGGTGGCGTGCTCGCCGCGCTGGACGCCGCACCGGACGCCGGGGTCATCTTCGTCGCCCACACCGGACTGGACCGGATGCTCACGGTCGCCGACGTGTGGCGGGAACTGCCCATGGACAAGCGGATCGTGATGCGTTTCTGGTCGGTGCCGCCCGAGGAGGTGCCGACCGAACGGCAGCAGCGCATCGACTGGCTCTTCGACTGGTGGGCGCAGATCGACACGTGGATCGCAGCCAACCGGGAGGTTGCCGCGTAGGGTGCGCTCGTGGAGCAGATCTGCGTGGTGACGACGGTGGTGGATGCGCGTTCGGTCGCGGACGTGCTGGCGGCGGCGGCCGTCGCCGGGCGGCTCGCCGCCTGTGCCCAGGTCGGCGGTCAGGTGGACAGCACCTACTGGTGGCGTTCCGGGGTGGAGACAAGCACCGAGTGGTCCGTGCAGTTCAAGACCGCACCGGACCGGCTGGCTGCTCTGGTGGACCAGATCCGGGCCAGCCACCCGTACGAGGTCCCGGAGATCCTGGTGTCCAGGGTGGAGAGCGGCAACCCCGGGTACGCGGCCTGGGTACACGACCACACCCGACCCTAGGTACGCGCACTCTGGGCTGTCCCCCTCCGGCTTCTCGATGATGACCGGGTGGACGACACGCGCTATCCCTGCCCCGCCTGCGGCGCCTCGGCCGATCTGAGCGCCGGTTGTGCCGGCTGCGGCCGCCCGCCGGACCCGATCGCGGCCGAGGTCGTCCAACTCGGTCGGGAGGTGGCTCGGCTCGAGCCGGAGGTGGAGCGGGCCCGCCGGACGTACACCGAGTTGGCGGGGTTGCTGACGGCGACCTCGCGGCGGCGCGCCGAGCTGGCGGCGGTGGTTCGCGCGCAGAGGGCGGCGGAGGTGTCGACCGTACCGGCGGCACCGCTCGCTGCGTCGACGCCCGTCGGTTGCGTGGTGGGGACGCCGTCGCCCGGCGCGGCGGAGACCTCGACGCGGACCGTCCAGGGGCTGTTGTTCGTCCTGGGTGGACTCCTGCTCGGTACGGCGGCGGTGGTCTTCACGGCGGTCGCCTGGGCGGCTGTGGGGGTCGGCGGCCGGGCGTTGATCCTGGCGGCGGTCACGACGCTCGTCCTGGCCGGCCCGCTGGTGGCGGTTCGGCGGGGCCTGCGGGGCACGGCGGAGACGTTTGCCGCGGTGGGGCTGCTGCTGGTGTTGCTGGACGGGTACGCCGCCTGGTCGGTGGACCTGGCCGGGGTGGCCGACTGGCCGGGCACCCGTTACGCCGCGCTGGTCGGGGGGGCCAGCGCGGCGGTCGCCGTCGCGTACGGGCTGCTCAGCGGCTTGGCGGGGCCCTGGTTCGCCGCCCTCGTGGTGGGCCAGCCGGTGCTGCCGCTGCTCGCGGTGCAGGCCGAGCCCGGCGCGGCGGGCTGGGCGCTGGCGCTGCTCGGGGTTGCCCTGCTCGACCTGGTGGTGCTGGTCGCACTGCGCGGCGGGGTGGCTGGCGTCCGGCTGGCCGGTCGGGTCCTCGCCGGAGTGGGCCATGTCGGCGCGCTGGCCGGGGCCGCCGCGTGTGCGCTGGTGCCGTTGCTGGTGGGGCGGGCTGCGGGATCGCCACTGCTGGCGGGGGCGCCGCTGCTGCTGGTCGCGGTGACGGGGGTCGGCGCGGCCTGGCTGGTTGGCGGTGCGACGCTGCGGGCGGTGGCCGGCGGGCTGCTGGTTCCGGTGCTCGCCGCCGCGCTGCTGCGTCCGGTGGGTGAACTGCGTCCGTCGCTGCTGTTGCTCGCGGCGTCGACGGTGGCACTCGCCCTGGCCGGTGCGGTGCGACTGCTGCCCACCGGTTGGCGTACCGGTCCGCGTGCCGGCGCGCTGCTGGTCGCCGCCGCTACGGCGCAGATCACCGTGGTGATCGCCGGTGCGCTGGCGGTGGCCGCTGCCACCCGGTCGCTGCCGCCCTGGCACGGGGCCCGGCTGGGGCCGGACCTGAGCTGGGGCTGGCAGTTGGCGCCGGCCGTGGCGCTGGCGCTGGCCGGGACCGTGGCGCTGCTGCCCCGGCGCGGGTGGGCGGTGCTCGCGTCGGCCGGTGCGGTGGCCGTGCTGCTCGCCGTCCCGGCCGGGTGGACGGCGTCGTGGACGACGGTGGTGGCCGTGGACCTGGTGGGTGGGTCGGTGCTGCTGCTCGCCGTGCTGGCCCGCCCGGCGACCCGAGCGGCGATCCTGCTCTGCTGGGCGTCCGGCGGCGCGGTCCTGCTCGGGCACGCGCTGCTGGTGGCGCTGGCCGATCCGGCAGGCGTGGTGGTGGTGTTGGGTGTCGGCACCGCGCTCGGGGTGGCGGTGGCGTTGCGGCGGGGGTCCGGGGCGTACCGCCGGGTGGCGGGTGTGGGTGTGCTGGTCGCCCAGCTCGCGCTGCCCGGCATCGCTGCGGTGGCGGTGTTCGCGGCCGGCGCGCCGCCGTGGTGGCAGGCCCGCGCGGCCCTGGCCGCCGCCGGGCTTCCGCTGGTCGCGGCGCTCGCGGTGCGTCGCCACCGGACCGACCTCCTGGGGTACGCGGTGACGGGCGCGGTGGTCGCGGTGCTCGCGGCCGGGATCGCGCCACTGCTGGCGGTGGGAGACGAACCCGTGACGCTGTACGCCGCGCTGGCGGCGTTGGGCGTCGCGCTCGTCACCCACGGGGGCGGACTGTCGGCGGTCGGCCCGTCGAGGGTGCTGGCGGCGTCGGGTGTCGTGCTGGCGGGGGTCGCGGCGCTGGCCGCGGTGCCGGCGGTGTGGGGGGCGCTGTTCGCTCCGTACCGCGTCCCGGGGTCGGTCTGGTCCGGCGTGCCGACCGTCGTCGCCGATCGGGGGCTGTTCCCGGCCGGGCTGGCCCTCGTCACGCTGACGGTGGCCGCGCTGCTGGCCGGTCGGCCGCTACGCCAACCGCTGCTGGTCGCCGTGCCGTTCGCCGCCGCCGCGCTGCCGGTACTGCTCGTCGCGGTGGGCGCGCCCTGGCCGGTGCTGCCGGCCGCCACCCTGCTCGCCGGAGTGTCCGCGCTGCTGCTCGCCGCCCTGCTGACGCCCCGCCTGGCACTCGCGTCGATCGTCGCGCCGGCGGGGGCGGTACTGACCGTGGCCGGGGTGACGGGGCTCCTGGCCACCCGGTCCGGGACGCTCGCCGCCGAGGGCACGCTCCTGGTGGCGGCCGTGGTCGTTGCCGTCGGGGCACGGGTCGGCGAGGTGCGCCTCGTCGGAAGCGTCGCGGCGGTGGGGGCCGCGTGCGCGTTGGCGGTGACGGCGCCGCTCGCCGCCGGGCAGCCGGTGCAGGCGGCGGCGTACCCGCTGCTGGGGGTGGCCGCGCTGGTCCTCGCCGTCGCCGCCGCCGCGAGCGGCCGACGTGTGGCGGTCGGGCGCGTGTTGGACGCCGCCGCGCAGGCGGTGGCGCTGGTGGCGGCGGTGCTGGCCGTCGAGGTGGCCCGGCATCTCGCGACCGTCTGCGTGCTCTGGGGAGCGGCCGTGGCGCTGCGGCTGCTGCGACGGGGCGAGTCGGCCGGTCGACGGTGGGGGTTCGCCGCCGTCGCCGCGGGCAGCGAGTTGCTCGGAGCGTGGGTGCTGCTCGCCGCCGGCGGGGTGACCGTGCTGGAGGCGTACACCCTGCCGGCCGCCGCGCTCGCCGTCGGCGCGGGCCTGCTGGCGCTGCGGACCCGGCCGGGGCTGACCAGCTGGCCGGCGCTCGGTCCAGGGCTCGTCGCCGCGCTGCTGCCGAGTCTGGTGTCGGTGCTGGCCGGGTCGGACCCGCAGCCGTGGCGGCGGCTGCTACTCGGGGCGGCGGCCCTGGGCACCGTGTTGGCCGGGGCCCGCCGTCGCTGGCAGGCGCCGGTGCTGGTCGCCGGTGGCGTGCTGGCGGTCCTGGCACTGCACGAGCTGGCGCGTGGCTGGGACCTGCTGCCCCGGTGGATCTACCTGGGCGTCGGCGGGTTGGCGTTGATCGGGTTGGCGGCCAGCTACGAGCGGCGGCGGCGTGACCTGGCCCGACTGCGCGCGGTGGTGGCCCGGCTGGGCTGAGCCGAGGTCGGGGGGTAGTGCTCGCCCTACCCCCCGTCCGGGGGTTCTCAGGGTTACTCAGCCCAACTTCCTTGGGCATGGTTGACGGTGAGCCCGGACCATCCGGTCCGATCCACATCAAGGGGGACGCAGCGATGGCGCTCGGAGCGGTGGCGGAACCGCCGGTACGGCGGGGTAGTGACTACGCACAGCTCTCCCGACGGATCAGTCAGGCCGGTCTGCTGGAGCGGCGGCCCGCCTCGTACGTGGCCCGGACCGTGCTCACCCTCGGCGCGTTCGTGGCCGGCTGGGTTGCCGTGGTCCTCGTCGGCGACTCCTGGTGGCAGGTGGCGCTCGCCGTCGTGCTGGCGGTCGCCACCACCCAGGTCGCGTTCCTGGGCCACGACGCGGGACACCGCCAGATGTTCCGTCGACGCCTCCCCAGCGAGCTCGTCGGGTTGGTCGCCGGTAACGCGGCGGTGGGGCTCAGCTACGGCTGGTGGGTCGACAAGCACAACCGGCACCACGCCAACCCGAACCACGAGGACGAGGACCCGGACGTCGGCGCGGGCGCGCTCGTGTGGACGTACGAGCAGGCGCTGGGCACCCGGGGGTTCGGTCGGTGGCTGGCGCGACGGCAGGCGTACCTGTTCTTTCCGATGCTGCTGTTGGAAGGTCTGAACCTGCACGCGGCGAGCATCCGGGCGATCGTCGGCCGGGGGCCGGACGGCCGGTACGCCACCCCGATGCGGCACCGCGCGGTCGAGGCGGCACTGCTCGTCGCACACACCGTCGGCTACGTGGCGCTGCTGCTGGCGGTCATGTCGCCGGGCAAGGCGCTGCTCTTCGCCGCCGTGCACCAGGCGCTGTGGGGCCTCTACATGGGCTGCGCGTTCG
This sequence comes from Micromonospora sp. NPDC005174, assembly GCF_040608495.1. NCBI lineage: Bacteria > Bacillati > Actinomycetota > Actinomycetes > Micromonosporales > Micromonosporaceae > Micromonospora > Micromonospora sp. NPDC005174. Next base: position 153,656 of record NZ_JBEXIJ010000007.1, read on the forward strand.
CGCCGAACCACAAGGGCATGCCGATGCCGACCGCCGAGGACGAGTTGGACTTCCTGCGCAAGCAGGTGTTGACCTCGCGCAACGTGCGAGGCAGTCGCCTGGTGGACACCGCACTGGGTGGGCTCAACTACCAGATCGAGCATCACCTGTTCCCGAACATGCCTCGGGCCAACCTGCGCCGGGCGCAGCCGATCGTGCGCGCCTACTGCGCGGAGCAGGGCATCTCGTACGCCGAGACCGGGCTGGTCGAGTCGTACCGGCAGGCGCTCGGCCACCTGCACGAGGTGGGCCGGCCGCTGCGCGGCTGACGGTGGCGCGTCCGACTCGTCGACTGCGCCACCGGTAGGGTCTGGTCATGGCAGACCTGCTCACCGCGGACGCGGTGCGGAAAGAGCTGGGCGGGGTAACCCACCGGGACATCGAGCTGGCCAGGCGGATTGACGACATCGTCCGGAGTGCGGCATGAGATTCGAGATCAGCAAGGTGCTGGACGCCATCGAGGGGCGGGTCTGCACGGACCCGTCGTTGGCCCGCGCGGTGCTCGACCTGGCCGAGATCATCCGTTACCAGGACATCGACGGCGGTCGGCCGGCGAGCCTGCTGCGCCTCGGCATGGTCATCGACGCGCTCTCCCGCGAGATGGAGGAGGACAGCGTCCAGGTGTACGCGGTGGTGCACCGTGCGCTGCTCTCCGACGCCGACCTGACGTCCAACGAGCGGATGGTGGTGCGCCGCTGGGCGGACGACGGGCTGGTCGAGGTGCTCGACAATCCGGGTGACCGGATGCTGGAGGTGGCCGACCTGCTGGGCGTGCCGGTGCTCACCCGGGTCCGCTTCGACGGGCTGCGTGGACGGTTCCCGTGGCTGGTCGAGCAGCCCGGCCGGGTGGTCGCCCCCGTGCCGGGCGCGGGTGGTCCGGTGTTCATCGCGCACGTCGGCGGCGGGCACGCCCCGGTCGCCGGCAAGCGCTCGCCGACCGGCGCGAAGCTGCTGGCCCGCCAGTGGCGGTGCCCGGAGTCGGGGTGCGCGCTGTTCGGCGGCGGTGGTGGGGGTGGCGCGTTCGCCGACCTCGCCGGAGGCGCGGACCGCAGCCCGGCCGCGCAGCCGCCGCCCTCGCTGCGCAACGGCGTACCGACCTGCCCCCGGCACGGCGCGCGGCTCGGTGACGCCGGCCCGCGTCCGCGTACGGAGGTGCTCGCGGTACGCGTCGGCGGTCTGGTCCGGCGGCGGTTCGTGCTCAGCGAGGAGCAGCCGGTGGTGGCCGGCCGGGCACCCGAGCAGGAGGGCGGGATCATGCTCGGGCAGTGGCTCAACGACGAGGCCAGGCGGTGGATCAGCCGGGGTCACGTGCACTTCGAGCTGCGGGTCGGTGAGGTCATCGTGACCGACATCAGCACCAACGGCTCGGGCATCCGCCCGGGCGGTTCGATGACCGAGTCGGACCGCATTCCACTGGCCCCGCAGCAGTCCCGGGTGCTTGGCGAGAACGACATGATCGAGCTGTACCCAGGCGTGCAGATCGGCCGCGCCGAGGAGTTGCCGACCGGCGCCCCGTTCACCCCCACCTCGGTGATGGCCGAGGCCCCCACAATGGCGATGCGCCTACCCCGTCCGTGACGCGAGTGGCGGGCGCCGACGTCGGCGCCCGCCACTCACACGTTCCGGATCAGGCGGCCAGCACCTCGGCGAGCGTCGTGATCGCCTGGTCGATCTCCGCTTCGGTGATCACCAGGGGCGGGGCGAGCCGGATCGTGGAGCCGTGGGTGTCCTTGGCGAGGATGCCGCGATCCATCAGGCGCTCGCACGCCTCGCGTCCGCTCATCAGCGCCGGGTCGATGTCCAGGCCGGCCCACAGGCCGCGGACGCGTACGCCCACGAGGCCCTTGCCGACCAGCCCTTCCAGGCCGGCCCGCAGGCGCTCGCCCAGCTCCGCCGAGCGCTGCTGGAACTCACCCGTCGCCAGCAGCCGGACCACCTCGACGGCCACCGCGCAGGCGAGCGGGTTGCCGCCGAAGGTGGAGCCGTGCTGGCCGGGCTTCAGCACGCCGAGCACGTCGGTGTTCGCGGCCACCGCGGAGACCGGCACGATGCCGCCGCCGAGCGCCTTGCCCAGCAGGTACATGTCCGGCACGACGCCCTCGTGGTCACAGGCGAAGGTCCGACCGGTACGCCCCAGACCCGACTGGATCTCGTCGGCGATGAAGAGCACGTTCCGCTCGGTGCAGACCTCGCGTACTCCCGGCAGGTAGCCCTCCGGCGGCACCACCACGCCCTGCTCGCCCTGGATCGGCTCCAGCAGCACGGCGACGGTGTTCTCGTCGATCGCGGCGGCGAGCGCGTCCAGGTCGCCGTACGGCACGACCGTGAAGCCCGGGGTGTACGGCCCGAAGTCGGCGCGCGCGTCCTCGTCGGTGGAGAAGCTGACGATGGTCGTCGTCCGGCCGTGGAAGTTGCCCTCGGCCACCACGATGTTCGCCTGACCGGCCGGTACGCCCTTGACCTGGTAGCCCCACTTGCGGGCCACCTTGATCCCGGTCTCCACGGCCTCCGCGCCGGTGTTCATCGGCAGTACGAGGTCCTTGCCGCACAGCTCGGCCAGCTCCCGGCAGAAGTCGGCGAACTGGTCGTGGATGAACGCGCGACTGGTCAGCGTCAGCCGATCGAGTTGCGCGTGCGCGGCGGCGATGAGCTGCGGGTGCCGGTGGCCGAAGTTGAGCGCCGAGTAGCCCGCGAGGCAGTCCAGGTAGCGCTTGCCGTCCACGTCGGTGAGCCACGCGCCCTCGGCGGACGAGATCACCACCGGCAGCGGGTGGTAGTTGTGCGCCGTCCAGCGCTCGGCGTCCCGGACCGCACCCGGCGTACGCAGCATGTCGTCCACGATCACTTGCTTGCCTTTCCCTGACGGAGTCGCAGCGTGCAGCACTTCGGTCCGCCGCCGGCCTTACGCAGCTCGGACAGGTCGACGCCGATGGTCTCGTAACCCCGGTCGCGCAGCTTGGCGGCGAGGTCGGTGGCCTGCGCGGGCAGCACGACGTGGCGTCCGTCGCTGACCGCGTTCAGGCCCAGTACCTCGGCGTCGGCCATGGTGGCGTGCACGGCGTCGGGGAAGAGCCGCCGCAGCACGGCCTGGCTGCCGGGGGAGAACGCCTCCGGCAGGTACGCCACGGTCTGCGCGTCGAGGACGGTCAGCGCGGTGTCCAGGTGGTAGAAGCGCGGATCGACGAGCTGCATGGTGATCACCGGATAGCCGAAGACCTCCTGCAACTGGGCGTGCGCGGCGTGGGCGGTGCGGAAGCCGGTGCCGGCCAGCAGGTGGTCGCCGGCCAGCAGGACGTCGCCCTCACCCTCGTTGACGTGCTTCGGGTCGTACATCTCGAAGCCGGCGGCCTCGAACCAGGCCCGGTAGGCCGGCGCCTCGTCGGCGCGCTGCGGGTCGCGGAACTGCACGGCCATCGCCTTGCCGTCGATCACGGTGCCACCGTTCGCGGCGAAGACCATGTCGGGCAGGCCGGGTACCGGAGTGATCTCCTCGACGGTGTGGCCCAGGTCAAGGTACGTCTGGCGAAGCTGCTCCCACTGCCGGACGGCCAGCGCGGCGTCGACCGGCGCGCTCGGGTCCATCCAGGGGTTGATGGCGTAGTCGACGGCGAAGTACGTCGGCCGGCACATCAACAGGCGCTGGCTGGTGGCGTCCATCGTCATTGTCCTGCTCCCAGGGGTCGGGCGCGCCCGGCCACCGTGGCCCACGGGCTGGCGCCGTTGCTCAACGGTATGCGGCGTCAGCGGCGAGATCCACCACCGAGAGTTGCGCAGACCGTAGATACGTTGCGTCTGAGGTCAGCTCGGCCGCGATTCGTTGCGTTGACGGGCAGGTGAGGAGTCGTGCGTGCTCCGGGTCACCCCGGTGCCGCTGGACACCGGGTGCCGTCCGTGGGTGGGTCGAGGTGCATCAGGCGACGCGACCGGCGGGCGGGGTCGGTGGGTGGGTGCACGTCCTTTGCTCTGCTTCAACGGGGGCAACAGCTGTTGTCCGGTAATCGGACGCACGGTGTTGCCTGGGGTGAAGCAGAGCAAAGGACACAGGGGGAGGGGGCGCGGGCGGAGGGGCGCAAGGGGAAGGGCGCGCGGGCGGCGGGCGCAAGGGGAAGCGGGCGCAAGGAGAACGGGGCGAACCCCGGACACACTTCAGGGGCGGCGAATCGCCGCCCCTGAAAGGGTGTCTCCCGGCCGGTGAACCACCGGACTGATCGGGCTCTGCCGGCGAACCGCCGGTTGTTCGCCGGTGCATCACCGGCGAGCGGAACAGTGCCCGCTAGAAGCGATCGACAAACTGTGAGTCAAGCCACTCGCGGAGGCGCTGCACCCAGTCGCCGTCGGTGGTCGGCCACACGAACTGTCCGGTCATCGCCAGGACGCCGAGCACCACGGCCGCGAGCCCGATGAGAATGCCGAACAGCGCGTCGGTCTTGCCGGCGACGTGCCGGCGGCGGGTCGCCATCAGGCCCAGCACCGAGAGCACCGCGCCGACCCCGCCGAGCCCGATGCCGTACCCGGCCAGCGTGCCGCTCAGCACGAACAGCGCACCGACGACGGAGACGATCAGGCCGAGGGTGGCGAGCAGGCTCGCCCGAGGCTTCGGGCCGCGCGTCACCGGTGGCTCCAGCTCGGTGTCGCGGGCGGGGGTCGTGTCGACCGGGCGGTCGGTCACGTCGGGCCGCCGGGTGGTGGGGTCGAGGTCGGTGTCCCGCTCGGGACGTCGGGTCGTACCGTCGAGGTCCTTGTCACGCTCGATGGTCGGGGCCGCGACCGTCGCGGCAGCGGCGGCCGGGCGGGCGGCGTCGGACCGGGTCTCGGTGTCCGCCGGCCGGGCGGTGGCGGCGCGGGCCACGGCGGCGCGCTCCGCGGCTCGCCGCTCGGCCTCGCCGCTGCGTCCGGTCCGCCCGGCGGTCGCCGTGGCGTCGCCGGTGGCCGTGGTGCTGGGGTACGTCGCCTGGTCGGCGTCCCGGTCGGTCAGCGTTGTATCACGGCCGTCGACCCGGCCGTCGAGGTTCTCGTCCCGCGTCGGCGTCTGCTCCGACCGGCGGGAGAGCGAAGGAATCTTGACCACTGCACACCTCCTGTTGACTGCGTGGTGGCCGACGTTCAGAGGTGGCACCCACGCGTTGCGACCCCGAAATACCCACCTGGGCGTTTCCTGACACCGATTTCGGGTACGACCGGCGCTGACTATCCTTGGCACCCGTGCCAGAGGGACACACGATCCACCGCCTGGCGGCCCGGCACGCCGAGCTGTTCGCCGGGGACAAGCTGCACGCCGCCAGCCCGCAGGGCCGCTTCGCCGACGGTGCTGCGCGGCTCTCCGGCACCGTCCTGGACAGCACCGAGGCGTACGGCAAGCACCTGCTGCACCACTACGCCGACGAGCTGACCCTGCACGTGCACCTCGGGCTGTACGGCAAGTTCACCGACGGCCCGGGGACGCCACCCGAGCCCGTCGGCCAGGTACGGCTGCGGCTGGCCAGTGACCGGCACTGGCTGGACCTGCGCGGCCCGACCGCCTGCGAACTGCTCACCCCGCCCGAGGTCGACGCCCTGCGGGCCCGCCTCGGTCCGGACCCGCTGCGCGCCGACGCCGACCCCGAGCGGGCGTACGCCCGGATCTCCCGCAGCCCGACGCCCCTCGCGGCCCTGCTGCTCGACCAGTCGGTGGTGGCCGGCACCGGTCTGATCTTCGTGACCGAGGCGCTGTTCCGGGCCGGCCTGCCGCCGACGATGCCCGGCCGGGGGCTGACCCGGGCCGGCTGGGATGCCCTCTGGGCCGACCTGGTCGCGCTGATGCGGCTCGCCCTGGAGCACGGTCGGATCGACACCGTCCGCGACGTCCACCTGCCGGAGGCGATGGGCCGGCCGCCGCGCGTCGACCGCCACGGCGGCGAGGTGTACGTCTACCGCCGCGCCGGCACTCCCTGCCACATCTGTGGCACCGAGGTCAGTCGCGGCGAGTTGGCCGGCCGCAACCTCTACTGGTGCCGTACCTGCCAGACGGGCTGACCCTCGGCGTCAGTCGCTGCCGAGCAGCCAGCGGACCACCTCGATCTGGTGCGCGAAGACGACCTGGTCGGCGATGCTCCAGGCCAGGCAATGACCGATCGTCCAGCCCCGGACCCGGTCGACGTCCAGCCCGAGGTCGGTGCTGAGCCGGTCGAGCCGGTGCCGGACGGCGACCGGCGAGTGACCCAGCTCCGGACCGCGCACGAGGGGCACCACCGAGAACTCCCGCTCGCCGATCAGCGGCTTGGGATCGATCACCAGCCAGGGGGCGCGCTCGGCGGCGAGCACGTTGCCGGCGTGCGAGTCCTGGTTGACGAGCACCTGTTCGCCCTGGCTCGCCGACAGGTCGACGAGCAGGGAGCGGGCCGCGTCGAGGAGTCGCCGTTCGTACGGCCGGCCGGCGCGGTCCCAACTGCGCGGCATCCGGTCGAGCCAGCCGGCGGCCTCCTCGGCGAGCGGGGTGAACGGCGCGTCGGCCGGTCGCCAGAGCCGGGGCAGCAGGTCGACCGCCGCGTCCAGCGCCCGATCCATCGGTAGTTCGTGCAGGGGCGTACCGGGTCGGCAGCGCTCCACCAGCAGCGCGCGCCGTTCGGGGTCGTGGGCGAGCAGCCGGATCGCACCGTCGCCGTCCCAGTGGGCGAGCGCGTGGGCCTCGTACCGACTGTCCTCGTCCGGGAACTGGACCTTGAGCACTGCCGCCGTACCGTCGGGCAGATCGGCGGGGAGCGCCAGCGAGGCGTACGCCTGCCGGAACGGCGGACCGAGCCGCAGCGACCACCGTTCGGCGCACTCCGCCACCAGCGTCGGCAGCGCGGTCAGCCAGGCCTGGCCCACCCCTGACGCTCGTACCCAACCAAGCCCCTCGGGCAGTTCCATCCCGCCATCCTGCCCGGACGCGACAGACGGGGTGGACACCAGATCGGACATCCTGGAACCTGTCGTGATGCGACCGGGGCCGTTCTTACGGGAGAGCCTGCTGCGCGCCGGGATGCGCGATGTCGTCGCCGTCGAGCCGGCGGCGGGTGGGCTCGCGGCGCTGGCGGGCATCGCCACCCGCCGGGACGCGCCGCCGGTGTTCGTCAAGGCGTTCGCCGAGGCGCCGGCCGACGACGTCTTCCCCGCCGAGGCCGACGGGTTGGCCGCGCTGCGCGACCTGGGCGGGGTGGCGACGCCCGAGGTGATCCTCGCGGACCGGGACGTGCTGGTGCTGTCGCTGCTGCGGCCGAGGCCGCGCAGCGAGGCGTTCTGGGAGCGGTTCGCGCATGTGCTGGCTCACCTGCACACGAGTACGCCCCATCCGCGCTTCGGTTGGCACCGGGACAACTGGCTGGGGCGTCGCCGGCAGGTCAACACGTGGCACGACGACGGCTTCGCGTTCTTCGCGCAGCACCGGCTACTCCGGTGGCTCGGCGAGCCCCGTGTGGACGCGGCGCTGGATCGCGAGGATCGGGCGGCGCTGGAACGGCTCTGTTCCCGGTTGCCCGAGCTGCTGCCGGCCCGGCCCGCCTGCCTCACACACGGCGACCTGTGGACGCAGAACGTCCTGTCCACGGCGGACGGCCAGCCGGCGCTGATCGATCCAGCGGTGTCCTATCTGTGGGCCGAGGTCGACCTCGCCCACGTCTGGACGACGTCGCCGCCGCCGGAGGCGCAGCGGTTCTTCGACGTCTACGCGGAGCTGACGTCGCTCGACAGCGACTGGCGGGCCCGGATGCCGATCATCCAATTACGACAGCACCTCGCGGTGCTGGCCCAGTTCGACGACGATTGGGGCGCGGGCGACCAGATCCGTACCACGCTCGCCCCGTTCCGCAGCAGGACGTGACCCGGGAGGCCCTGTGACTACGAGGGGCCGGCGTTGTTCGAGGAGGCGCGTCGGCCGATCGACGACCACTACTGAGGGACGGCTTGCAACCTGCTGGCCCGCTCAGTCGGGCTTGGGTCGTGAGCGCAGCCGATCCATCTGGGCGTGGCTGAGGTCGTGTGCGCGCGCCAGGTGGCGGGTGATCACCTCAAGCTCCTCCTCGGTGTGGTCGTCGAGGATTGCCTGCCAGGACCGGCCAAGGTCGTCCCAGACCCTCGTGACCCGGTCGATCCGGTCCGGCACAGGGCTGACCAGCACCCGACGCCGGTCCTCCCGGTCGGGCGTGCGTTTCACGTAGCCGCCACGTTCCAGTCGGTCGACCAGGCGGGTGGCCGAGCCGGTGGTCAGGCCGGTCATCTCGGCGATCTCACGCACCGTGGGCGGGGTGGGTGCCGCGGTGAGCAGGCTGAGGAACTGTACGTCCGTCGGATGGAGCCCGAGGTGGTCGGCGATCGCCTGGTTGAACAGCACATACGAGGCCAGATAGCGACGGGACGCCATCGACAGATCCTCGTAGAGCCGTGCCCGACGCGGTGGAGTCATGTCCATCACCTCCTAATTGGTTGCGCGGCGCAGCGATTCCTTCTAATCTGCTGCGTGATGCAGCAAATGCGTCACGCAGCTATCTTACCTCGGGAGGACTCGTGCTCACCGTCGCCGTCAGTGGAGCCACCGGAGCGCAGGGCGGGGCCACGGCCCGCGCCGTGCTGAAGGCCGGCCATCGGGTACGAGCGCTCACCCGCCAACCCACCTCCTCGGCGGCCGACAGTCTGCGCGGCCTCGGCGCCGAGGTGCGCCAAGCCGACTTCGACGACCGCGCCTCCCTGGCCGCCGCGCTCGCCGGAGCGGATTCGTTGTTCGCGGTCACCACCCCGTTCGGCACCGACCTGGCCACCGAGGTCCGACACGGCGCGGCCCTCGTCGACGCCGGGGCTGCCGCCGGCCTCGGTCATATCGTGCTGACCACCGTCGCGCACGCCGACCGGGGCACGGGCGTACCGCACTACGAGAGCAAGTACCTGGTCGAGCAGCACCTTCGCGGCTCCGGCGTGCCCTGGACGATCATCGCGCCAGCAGCATTCATGGACAACTACGCCAGTGGCTGGACCCTCGACGGCCTGCGCAAGGGCGTCTTCGCGTGGCCGATGCCGGCAGATCGGCGGCTCGCCCTCATTTCGGCGGCCGACATCGGCGCGTTCGCCTCGCTCGTCCTCCAGCGCCCTGACGAGTTCGCCGGCCGCCGGATCGACATCGCCTCTGATCAGTGCACGCCTGCGGAAATCGCCGAGATCCTCACCGTCGTCACCCGCTCCGCCATCGACCATCGGCAGGTGCCGCTGGCCCGTGTCCGGCAGTGGTCCAGCGACCTGGCGGCCATGTTCGAGTACTTCACCGAAGTCGGTCTGGACCTTGATGTCCCCGGGCTGCGGGCTGACTACCCGGAGGTCGGCTGGCAGCGCTTCGCCGACTGGGCCGCCGCTCAGGACTGGGCCACGCTGCTGTCCGCCACGCCCACCGACAGCGGGTCCTCCAACTCCTGACGGGTGGTGTGACGCAGCGGAATTGACAGTCGACCGGCAGCCGGAGCAGGGTTGCGAAGTGACAACGCTGTCAACGGACAAAAGGGATGAGAAGCAGTCGCTTCCACTCCTACGTCTACGGCGGCATGCCGTACCGTTGACCGTTTTCCGGCGCGGACCCGGTCCGTCCGCCGATCCTTGCCGTATGCCCCTTCGCTCCTCGACGGTGACCAGCTGAGATGACCGACACGCCCCGCTTCGACGCCGAACCGCCCCCTGCCCCGGCAGGGGTACCCGACATGCCCGACCTGGACGGCTTCCTCGCCGACCAGACCCGCACGCTGCTCGACACCGCCCGCCGGTCGGTCCGGCCCGAGGGCGGCTTCTGGTGGCTCACCGACGACCGCACCCCGGACCGGGGCGAAGCCGTCTACACCTGGATCACCTGCCGGATGACCCACGTCGCCGCGCTCGCCCACCGCAACGGTGACCCGGATGCCGCCGCCATCGTCGACCACGGCGTCGCCGCGCTCGACACGCTGCTGCGCGACGACCGGTACGGCGGCTGGTTCGGCGCCGTGGACCAGCACGGTACGCCGACCGACGAGCGCAAGGCCGGGTACGACCACGCGTTCGTGCTGCTCGCCGCGTCCAGCGCCGCCCGGGCCGGGCGGCCCGGCGCGGACCGGTTGCTCGCCGAGGTCCTCAACGTGGTGCGGGACCGGTTCTGGGACGACGAGACGGGCGCCGTCCGTGAATCGTGGAACCGGGACTGGACGGTCACCGAGGACTACCGCGGCGCGAACAGCAGCATGCACATGGTCGAGGCGTTCCTCGCCGCTGCCGCCGCCACCGGCGACACGAGCTGGACCGACCGGGCCCTGCGGATCGCCAGCCACCTGGTGCACACCGAGGCCGCCCGGCACGACTGGCGGCTGCCCGAGCACTTCACGGCCGACTGGGTGCCGCTGCTCGACTACAACCGGGACCAGCCCGCCGACCCGTTCCGGCCGTACGGCTCGACGATGGGCCACTGGCTGGAGTGGGCCCGGCTGCTGCTCGAACTGGAGGCGGTCCTGCCGCAGCCGCCGGGCTGGCTGCTCGCCGACGCCCGTGCCCTGTTCTCCGCCGCCCTGCGGCGTGGCTGGGCGGTCGACGGCGCGGACGGCTTCGTCTACACCATCGACTGGGACGATTCGCCCCTCGTGCGCTCCCGGATGCACTGGGTGCTGGCCGAGGCCATCGGGGCGGCGGTCACCCTGTTCCGCCGTACCGGGGACGCCGCCTACGCCGACTGGTACCGGGCCTTCTGGGCGTACGCGCGCCACTACCTCGTCGACGGCACCGGCTGGCGGCACGAGCTGGACGCGCGGAACCTGCCCGCCGACACGGTGTGGCACGGTCGCCCCGACGTCTACCACGCGTATCAGGCGGTGCTTCTGTCCCGCTCGGCCGACGGCCTCGGTGGCCCCGGCCCGCTCGCCCCGGGGACGGTGACCGCATGATCGTTGTCGCCGGAGAGGCGCTCATCGACCTGGTGGTCACCGCCGACGGGCAGCGCGCGGTGCCGGGCGGCTCGCCCGCGAACGTGGCGGTCACCCTGGCCCGACTCGACCAGCCGGTACGACTGCTGGCCCGGCTCGGTCCCGACGAGTACGGTCGGCAGATCGCCGAGCACCTGGCGGCCAACCGGGTGGACCTCCAGTGGGCGGTCCGCGCCCCGGAACCCACCTCGGTGGCGGTCGCCACCCTGGACGCCACCGGCCAGGCCAGCTACGAGTTCCGGCTCGACGGCGCGGCGGACTGGCAGTGGACACCGCAGGAGCTGCCCGACCTGGCCGGCTCGTCGGCGATCGCCTTTCACACCGGGTCACTCGCCCTGGCGCTCGCCCCCGGCGCGCAGGCACTGGAGGGGCTGCTCGCCCGCGAACGCGACCGCGACGCCGTCACCCTCTCGATCGATCTCAACCTGCGTCCGAGCATCGTCACGGACCGGGCAGCCGAGCAGGAGCGGGTACGCCGACAGGTACCCCTCGCGCACGTGGTCAAGGCCAGCGACGAGGACCTGGCCTGGCTCTACCCGGGTCGGTCGGTGGGCGACGTGATGGCCGACTGGCGCGAAGCCGGCGTGTCCTGCGCCGTGGTGACCCGTGGCGGTGAGGGCGCGTGGCTGCTCGCCCCCAACGGAGTGCTGCACGACCAGCCGGCCGTACGCACCACAGTGGTCGACACCGTCGGCGCGGGCGACTCGTTCACCGGTGGCCTGCTCGCCGCACTGGCCGACATCGACGCGCTGGGTAACCGGCCTTCCGACCGGCTCGCCGCGGTGACCGAGTCGCAGTGGACGACGGTGCTCCGCCAAGCGGCGACGGTGGCAGCCCTGACCTGCGCCCGCCGAGGCGCCAACCCCCCAACCCAAGCCGAGGTAAAAGCCCTCCTGACAGCCCCGCGCTAACCCCCCGGCCCTGACCCCGCCCTGACCCCGCCCTGACCCCCTCCGCGATCTTGCACTTTCTGTCGCGACAGAGCGGGTCAAAATCCACGAATCGACAACAGAAAGTGCAAGATCGCGGAGGTCCGGTGGGTGCGGGGGCGCATGCACGTCGCTCACTCCCGCGATCTTGCGTTTTCTGCTGCGACAAAAGGCGCATTTGTGCGCAGGTCAACGACAGAAAGTGCAAGATCAGCGGGCCGCGGGCAGCGGGGCAGCGGGCAGCGGGCCGCGGGGCCGCGGGCCGCGGGCCGCGGGGCAGCGGGCCGCGGGCAGCGGGGCAGCGGGGCAGCGGGGCGGGGCAGAGCGGGGCAGAGCGGGGCGGGGTTAGGGGAGGCCTCGGTGTAGGAGGCGGGTGGGTAGGACCGTTGTCGACGGGGGGGAGTCGTCGCCGGCGATGCGCTCGAAGAGGCGTTCGGTGGCTACCCGGGCCAGTTCGCGTGTGTCGTAGGCGACGACTGTCAACGGTCGGGGCATCAGGTGGGCCAGTTCGAAGTCGTCGAAGCCGACAAGCGCCGCGTCGCTGCCCCGGCGGTGCAGCTCCTGCAACGCGCCGACGGTGAGCCGGTTGTTGCCGCAGAAGAACGCGGTGGGTGGGTCCGGGAGGTCGAGCAGCGCGGCGACCGCCCGCCCGGCCTCCTCAGGGGCGATCAGGCGGTCGCACACCAGCGACTCGTCCGACTCGACTCCGGCGTCCGCCAGTGCCGCCCGCGCGCCGGCCAGCCGTTCCCGCATCGTGGGTACGCTCGGCGCGCCGAGCAGGAGACCGACCCTGCGGTGCCCCTCGTCGAGCAGCGCGTCGACGCCGGCCCGACCGCCACCGGAGTTGTCCAGCAGCACGGTGTCGGCGAGCAGCCCCTGCGGCGGCCGGTCCAGGAAGACCACCGGCATGCCCAGTTCGACCTCGCGGCGCAGGAACGAGTGGTCGGGGCCCGCCGGCACCACCAGCAGCCCGTCGACCCGGCGCTGGGTGAAGTCCTGGAGGACGGCGCGTTCCCGCTCCGGGTCCTCCTCCGATGAGGCGGTGATCAACATGGTGCCGTGCGCGGCGGCGATCTCGGCGGCCACGCTCGCGATCGTGGCGTAGAACGGGTTGGCGATCTCCTCGATGAGCAACCCGACGGTCGCGTTGAGCTGGCGCGAGCGCAGGTTGCGCGCGATGTCGTTACGTCGGAAACCCAGCTCGGTGATGGCGGCCAGCACCCGGCCGAGCAGTTCCTGACCCACCGGCTCGTCGTTGACCACCCGGGAGACCGTCTTCAGGCTGACTCCGGCGTGTCGGGCGACATCGACCATGGTCGGACGTCGGCGCGCGGTGAGCCTGGTCGGGGTCTGGGTCACGGGGTGGACCTCCACGGCGGGCGCGGTCAGCGATCAAGGGCGGCGAGCGCATCGACCGCCTTCCGGGCGGCGATCAGCACCGGATCCCAGACCGGCGCGTACGGCGGAGCGTAGCCCAGGTCCAGTGCCGTCATGTCGTCCACGGTCATGCCGTTCCACAACGCGACGGCGAGAGTGTCGATGCGTTTGGCCGCCTCGGACCAGCCGACGATCTGCGCGCCGAGCAGACGGCCGCTGGGACGTTCGGCGATCAGCTTGACGGTCATCGCTCGGGCGCCGGGGTAGTAGCCGGCCCGGTTGGTCGACTCGGCGATCACCGAGATGAAGTCGAAGCCGGCCGCCGAGGCGTCCCGCTCCCGCAGACCCGTCCGACCGACCTCCAGCTCGCAGACCTTGGTCACGGCCGTGCCGATCACGCCGGTGAAGGTGGCGTACCCGCCGCCGATGTTGATGCCGGCCACCCGGCCCTGCTTGTTGGCGTGGGTGCCGAGTGGGATGTACACCGGCATTCCGCTGACCCGGTGCAGGGTCTCCACGCAGTCGCCGGCCGCCCAGACTCCAGGGAAGCCGGGAACCCGCATCCGCCGGTCCACCCGGATCGCGCCGGTCGGCCCGAGCGGCAGTCCGGCGGCCTCCGCGAGCCCGACGTTGGGGCGTACGCCGAGACCCAGGACCACGACGTCGGTCGGAATCGGCCCCTCGGCGGTGACCACGGCGGACACCCGGCCGTCCCGCTGGTCGAGGCCGGTCACCGGCAGGCCGGCGCGGATGGTGACGCCGAGGCCACGCATGGCCTCGGCGACGAGTTCGGCCATGTCGGCGTCGACCGTCGACATGGGTTGCTCGGCCTGCTCGACGAGCGTCACCGACAGGCCGCGCTGGATCATCGCCTCGGCCATCTCGACGCCGATGTAGCCGCCGCCCACCACCACCGCCCGGCGCGGCTGCGGCTCGGCGTCCAGCCAGTCGCGCAGCGCCGCCCCGTCGTCGAGGGTCTGCACCCCGAACACGCCGGCGACGTCCGACTGCGCCCACGGGGGCTTGGTCGGTGTCGCGCCGGCGGCGTACATCAGCTCGTCGAAGCGTTCCCGGATCTCGCCGCCGTGCTCCAGGTCCCGGGCGACCACCTCGCGCCGTTCGAGGTCGATGGCGGTCACCTCGTGGCGCATCCGTACGTCGATGTCGAACTTGGTGCGGAACGTCTCCGGGTCGCGGGCGATCAGATGCTCCGGGCCGGGCACGAGCCCACTGATCCAGTAGGGGATGCCGCAGGCCGAGTAGGAGGTGAAGTGACCTCGCTCGAAGACCACGATCTCCAGGTCGTCGCGGTCGCGGCGGCGGCGTGCCTGGGACGCCGCCGACATGCCGGCGGCGTCCCCGCCGATGACGATCAATCGTTGCGCCACAGGATCATCCTGTCACGCGGGTGCTCAGCCGCGCGTCTGTCGCGCCACGTCGTGCACGACGTCGACGAGCCGTCCGGTACGGGCGTACACGGCGCGCTGTCGGGCCGCGCCGGTGCCGTGGCGGCGCAGCCCGCCCAGCAGGTCGGACACCTCGGCCCAGTCGCCGTGCCGCTCCAGCGCCGGCCGCAGTCGTTCGACGAACCCGTCCAACAGGTCCCAGGCGGGCTTCGGCTCACCGGTGGTGACGTCGACGCCCTCGCCTTCCAGGCCGTCGTGGGCGGCCCGCCAGTGCGCGCCGACCAGCAGGTGGTGGTCGGTCCGCAGCGCGGGGCGGCCGGCCTCGACGTCCTCCATGGCGGTGGCCACGAGCGCGCGGACCAGCGCGGCGACCAGCACCGCGTCGTCCACGGTCGGGCAGACGTCGCCGATGCGCAGCTCCACGGTCGGGTACTTCGCCGACAGCCGGGCGTACCAGTAGAGCATGCCCTCGTCGAGCATCACCCCGCTGGCGATCAACTGACGGATCAGCCGCTGGTAGTGCTCGTGCGACTCCAACCAGGGCGTCGGCGCGACCGACGGCCAGCGCTCCCACTCGACCGAGCGCCAGCTCGCGTAGCTGGTGTCCTCGCCACCGGCGAACGGCGAGTTGGTGGTGATGGCGTGCAGCATCGGCAGCCACGGCCGGACGTGGTTGAGCACCTGCACGCCGGTCTCCGGATCGGGGACGCCCACGTGCACGTGCATGCCGTTGTTGCCGGGGCCGGGCACGAGCAGCCGGAAGCGCTCGATCATCCGGTCGAAACGGGGCTTGTCCACGACCGGCGGCACCGGGCCGTCCACCGGGCCGGTGCCGATGGCCAGCAGCCGTACGCCGGCCCGCTCGGCCGCGTCGGCGAGCGCCTTGCGGAGTACGCCGAGGGAGTGCCGGATCGAGGACAGCTCGAGGCCGGGCGGCGAGCCGATCTCGATCTGGCTGGTCTGGAACTCGCGTTCCACCTGACCGCGCAGCTCCGCCGGGACCTGTTCGAGCACGAGGTCGACGGCGGGCACCGCGGCGCCGGTGTGTGGGTCGACGAGCAGGAACTCCTCCTCGACGCCAACGGTGAGCACATCGGTCCCCGCGGTCGTCCCGCCGGGTGCCTCCGCCACCTGCCCCGTCATCGCGCACCACCGTCCGTTTCTGCCGCTCGCGGTCTGTCCGCGCCGGTCGGACGCTTCGTTACCCACAGTGGTAACGCCCGGAAACGTGGTGACGGCACGCCGTCCCGCGTGTCGGGCTCCGACCGCCGGTCGCCGATCCTGCCGGGGGACCTGACACCGGGTCCTATGCTGAGCGCGTGCCGATGCTGCTGGGATACCTCTGGGCCGCGTGGATGTCCGCGTCCGCCCAGCTCGGCATGCTCGCGGACCGCCCGGCCGACCTGCTGGCGGGGGCCGCGCTGACCGCCCTGGTCCTCATCGCCGCGCTGCTCGCCGCGCACCCGCTCGGCCTGGCCCGAGCACCGGGTGTCGCGCGACGCTGGGCGGGGCTGCGCGCTCGGGCCCGGTCTCGGCGCACACCCCGCCAGATCGATCCGGATGCTGCCGGACGACCCCGCCCCCGCGCACCCGGACGCCCCCTCGCCGCGTAGCGACACGTCGCCGCGCGGCCGATCCCACAGTCATCGGTCCTTCCTGCCGGCGGCCACCGCCGGGGGAGGACCCACCGGAATCGGACCGAGGGGTTTCCCATGCTCGCCTTCGCACCACTGCGCGACGTCGTCGGCGCCGCCGGCACCGCGTTGTCCTGGCTCGCCGATCTGCTCGAACCGCTGGCCGACGGCACGGCGACGGTCGCCGCCATCGTGCTGCTCACCATCGCCGTCCGACTGTTGATCGCACCGCTGACCGTCGCGCAGGTCCGCGGGGAGCGACGCCGTGCGGCGCTCGCCCCGCAGGTGCGCGAGCTCCAGCAGAGGTACGCCGACGACTCGGCGACACTCCAGCGCGAGGTGTTCGCGCTGTACCGCTCGGCCGGCGCGAACCCGGTGGCCGGCTGCCTGCCCCTGCTGATCCAGGCACCGTTCCTGCTGGTCCTGTACCGCCTGTTCGCCACCGACGAGGGCGGTACGGGACTGCTCGACGAACGGCTGGTCGGCGTACCCCTGGGTCATCACCTCGGCGACGGCCTGGCCGGCGCGGCCGGGCCGCTCTTCGCCGGGCTGCTGGCGCTGCTGCTGGTGCTGGCCTGGTGGTCGTCGCGGCGCGCACGGCGCGCGTCGGCGGCGGTCGGCACGGTGGCCGGTACGCCCGTCGAGGGACCGGGCGCGGCCACGCTCGGTCGGTTGCTGCCCCTGCTGCCGTTCACGACCGTGCTGGTGGCGCTGGTGCTGCCGCTCGCCGCGGTGATCTACCTGGTGACGACGACAGCCTGGTCGGCGCTGGAGCAGGCGGTGCTACGCCGTCCGCAGGCCACACCGGCACCCGCCGCAGGGCATCCCCTGCCCTGACCGTCGACGGCGTCCCGCCAGGGGCGTCGGCGACGACGCGGATCAGCGACCGGCGGTCACCGACCGCCGGTCGTCGCGTTGCCGACGGCGGCGGATCTTGCGGGCCACCCAGGCGACCACCATGACGACGAAGACCGCTCCGATGGCGTAGTTGAACCAGTCGCTGTACCGCTCGACGTTCTGCCACCGGCTGCCCAGCGCGTAACCGGAGCCGACGATCAGGGCATTCCACACCCCGCTGCCGATCGTCGTGAGCAGGACGAACTCGCCCAGCGGCATCCGGTTGGCCCCGGCCGGGACGGAGACCAGGCTGCGGACCACCGGCACCACCCGGCCGATCAGCACCGCCCACCGGCCGTGTCGCTCGAACCAGCGGTCGGCCTTCTCCAGGTCGTCGCTGTCCACCAGCGGAATACGGTCCAGCCAGCGCTTCAACCGCTCCTCACCGACCGCCGCGCCGGCCCAGTAGAGCACCAGCGCGCCGACCAGCGAGCCGACCGTCGCGGCCACCACCACGAGGACGACGTTGAACTGACCCTCGTGGGCCAGGAAACCCGCCATCGCCAGCACGATCTCGCTGGGGATGGGCGGGACGATGCTCTCCAGCGCGACCAGCAGGGCCACGCCGACCGGACCCATCGCCTCGATCACCGAGGCCACCCATCCGGTCAGGCCGGTGAACTCGGACGGGTCACCAGTCTGGGCGTACGCCATTGGTCATCCTTCCGTACGGCCGAGGAGGGGATCGGACTGTCATACCCAGTGGCCGGCACGGCACACCTGCCGGTGAGCCGTGCCACCCCTCGATCGTCAGGCCTCCGGGTGCAGCGCCGTGTCCGCCGGGCCCTGCCGCCAACCGGTGAACACCACGGTGAGGCCGCCGCGCGTCGGGGCGCAGCAGAACGGGCCGGCCATCGCCTCGACGGTCGGGTCCAGCGGCGCGAGACGGACCAGTCGCCACGGCCCGTCGGCAACCCGGGCACGTACGGTCAGCGCGTCACCGGCCCGACTGACCCGTACGGTCACCTCCTGACCCGCCCAGCCCGGTACCGGGGAGACCGACCAGTCGGAGAACTCCCGGGTCACCACCGCGCCGAGCTGCGACTCGCCGTCGCTCACCTCGACACCCGCCTTGACCCACGTCCGCTCGTCCACCCGCACCAGCACGCCGGCCTGGTCGAACTGCGCCGAGAAGTCGAGCGCGAAGCTCACCTCCATGGCCGCGCCGACGGGCAACGGCGCCAGCAGCGCCGGGCCGTTGTCGTGGACGAAGCCGTAGCTGGTCCGACGCCAGAAGTCGGTCTCCGCTCCGGCCTCGACGACCAGCTCACCGGCCGGGCCGTGCTCGGTGCGCACCGGCGGGTGCAACCACTCGCCCCGGGACCAGTCCAACTCATCGCTCGGCGGTACGAGGTCGCTCTCCATGCCGGGCAGGGTACCGACCGGGCGGGTCCATCGGGTTTGCCGTGGTGATCAACGGGAGAAGTTCCTCCCGCATGGGTGACCGTTGGTATTCCGAAGCCGTCGTCTACTGCCTCGACATCGACACGTACGCCGACTCCGACGGCGACGGGGTCGGCGACATCCGTGGGCTGATCGGCCGGCTGGACTACCTCGCCCGGCTGGGCGTGACCTGCCTGTGGCTGCACCCGATCCACCCGTCACCCAACCGCGACGACGGGTACGACGTCACCGACTTCTACAACGTGGACCCCCGCTTCGGCACCCTCGGCGACTTCGCCGAGCTGCTGCACCAGGCACAGAACCGGGGCATCCGCGTGATCATCGACCTGGTGGTCAACCACACCTCCGACGAGCACCCCTGGTTCCAGTCGGCCCGATCCTCGCCCGACTCGCCGTACCGGGACTGGTTCGTCTGGTCCGACACCGAGCCGGCCGACCGCCACCAGGGCATGGTCTTCCCCGGCGAGCAGAAGGAGACGTGGAGCTACGACCGGACCGCCAAGGCGTGGTTCTACCACCGGTTCTACAAGTTCCAGCCGGACCTCAACTTCGCCAACCCCGAGGTCCGGGCCGAGGTCAAGAAGATCATGTCGTTCTGGCTCCAGCTCGGGGTCGCCGGCTTCCGGATGGACGCGGTGCCGTTCATCATCGAGCTGACCGAGCCGGGCAACCCGGACTCCCCGAAGGACTTCGAGTTCCTCACCGAGATGCGCCAGCACGTGCAGTGGCGGCGCGGCGACGCCGTCCTGCTCGCCGAGGCGAACGTCGAACCGGACCAGCTCCCGACGTTCTTCGGCGACACCAGTGGCTCCGGCAACCGCATCCACATGCTGTTCGACTTCATGCTCAACGGCCGGCTCGTGCTCGCTCTCGCCCGGCAGGACCCGGAGTCGCTGATCGAGGCGCTGCGCGACACCCCGAAGCTCCCGGTCGGCGGGCAGTGGGCCACCTTCCTGCGCAACCACGACGAGATCGACCTGTCCCGGTTGACGACCGAACAGCGCAACCAGGTGTACGCGGAGTTCGGCCCGGACGAGAACATGCGCATCTACGACCGGGGCATCCGCCGCCGGCTCGCCCCGATGCTCGGCAACGACCGGCGGCGCATCGAGCTGGCGTACGCGTTGCAGTTCTCCCTGCGCGGCACTCCGGTGCTGCGCTACGGCGAGGAGATCGGGATGGGCGAGGACCTGTCGCTGCCCGGTCGGGAGGCGATCCGTACGCCGATGCAGTGGTCGTACAAGCCGAATGCCGGCTTCTCCACGGCGGACCCGGAGAAGTTGGTCCGCCCGGTGATCGACAAGGGTGACTTCGGCTACCAGAGCGTCAACGTCACCGCCCAGCGTGGCGACCCGAAGTCACTGCTCGCCTGGTTCGAGCGCATGATCCGTACGCTGCGGGAGGCCCCGGAGATCGGCTCCGGCTCGACCACCCACATCGACGTGGCGATGCCGCCGGGGGTTCTGGCGCACCGGGCGGACGGGCCGACCGGCACGATGGTCTTCCTGCACAACCTGGGCACCGACGACGTCGAGGTGGACCTGAGCAGCCTCGAATCGGAGGCCGACCTGCCGATCGACGTGCTCACCGACCGTGGCTACGGCGAGTTGGGCAAGCTCGGCGCGGTGAAGGTCTCCGGGCACGGGTACCGGTGGATCCGCCTCTGCCGGAGTCCGGGGTACTGACGACGAGGGGGACCGCGCCGACTGGCGCGGTCCCCCCGACTGACGCGGTGGCCCGTCAGCGCACCCCGAAGGCCCGCAGGACGGTCTGCCGGACCGAGTTACCCGCGCCATCGGCGGCGTCGGCCCGCAGCGACACGTACCGCGCATCCTTGGGCGCCCGCAGCGTCGTCGTCCAGGAACCGTCCTTCGCGCGGTCCAGCGGCTGCCGCTGCCAGTGCGCCCCGTCGTCGTACGAGATCTCCAGGTGCACCGGCCGGATGCTGCCGCAGCCGGTGACGCCGGGCAGGTGCGCGGCGGAGACGGTAAGCGCGGTCCGGTCCTTCGCGGTACCGGCGGCGTCGGTGTCGACGGCGTAGTCGAGTTGGAGCAGCGGCAGCATGCTCGACTCCACCCCGGCGGCCGGCGCCTTCGACCGGAACGTCCACTCGGTGGTGGTGCTGGTCGAGTACCGGCCGACGGTCGGGTCCTGGGTGGTACCCACCACCAGCCGGTACGGCAGGTCGCCCGCGCTCGGCGCGGTGCCGCTGACCCACGTGCTGGTGCTCTCGCCCAGCAGCGTCCCGCCCTGGTAGAGCTTGTTGGTCTGCCCTGCGGCGCTCATCGCCATGCCGACGTGGTCGTCGCCACCCCAACCGGGCACGTCCAGGTTGAGGGTGTCCCCGGAGCGGGTCGGCAGCTTGAAGTTGTTGTTCAGGTGCGGCCGCTCGATCGGCGTGAAGAACTGCTCCCGACTCCTGCTGCCGGCACGGAAGCTGGTCCGGGGGTCGATCTGGTAGGTGGCGGCGTCGAGGTACGCCTCCTGACCCCAGGTGTAGAGGTCACCGGTGGACACCCAGTCGGTCCGGACCGCGGCGAGCGGCCGGTTGCTGCTCTGGCCGATGCCCCAGTTGTTGTACGACGGCCAGTCGTAGCGGAACTCGCCACCCCGCGTCTCCGGGGTCGGCACGCGGAAGCCGACATCCACCCGGGCCAGCGTCTTCGGGGTCTCGGTCCGGCTCAGGTCACCCGGAATCCGGTTGTGGTACGCCTGCACCAGGTCGTACACGTAGTCGGCGACCGGCTGCGAGACGACCTCGACCTTCGTGGAACCGTGCTCGATCTGCCGGATCAACGCCTCGCCCTCGTCGGTGCTGAGCATCGCCACCTCGATGGGGGTGGGTGTGAAGAAGTCGATCGAGTAGTCGCGCACCTCGCGCCACGGGAAGTCGTTGACCACCAGCATCATCGTCGCCCCGGCGGCGGTCGCCGCGGCGGCCTGCTCGGCGTCGGTGACGTCCCAGTTGCGCCGGACCACGGCCACCGCGCCCCGGGCGTTCAGCCCGGCGTAGTCGCTGGCCGCACCGTTGCCGGCGAACACCGCCGGCATCGTCCGCCTGCCCTTGGGCAACTGGGTGGTGCCCTGCTGACGTACCACGTCGTCGAAGTTGACTTTTGTCGTGCCGACGGCCAGCACCGGCTGCTCCTTGCGCCACCGGGCACCGACGTAGAAGTCGCCGTGCCGGACGTCCCGGGTGGTGGGCTGCGCCCAGAAGCTGTCGTAGAACACCCCGCCGGCGATGAACGAGCGCCAGCGGCCCTCGCCCTGGGACCGGTAGTAGTCCAGCCGGGTGAACGTGTCGGCGGTGCGCTGCGGCACCGACGACTGGACCTGGCGGGCCGCCTTTCCGTCCAGTCGGACCGTGGTGTCCGCACGCAGGTCGATATCGGGGTTGCCGAGCAGGGCCACGCCGAGGGAGTTCGGCCCGTGGCTGCCCGTGACGTTCAGGAAGCTCATCGCCGACCAGACACCCTCGGGCAGGTAGAGCTGGGCGACTCCGTCCGCGTCGGTGTTGATGAAGCTGATGTCGTAGCTGCCCGGCTGGCCCAGCTCGATGGTGCCACTGGCCGGCTTGCCGGACCGGTCGGTGATCTCCAACCGGAGATGGTGGTACGGGTGGTACGTGCCGAGCGCGACGGCGGTGCGGGTCAGCACCGCCCGATCCGGCCCGGTGGCGACGATCTGGCCGGTGTACCGGCTGCCGGTGGTTGCCCGGGAGGTGTCGGTGGTCAGCGTGACGCTGGCGGTGCCGTTCGCGGGCACGGTCAGCTGCGCCGCCGACAGGCTGAACAGCCCGGCCGGAGCGTTCGGCGCGTCCACCGCCAGGGCCAGCGCGATGGGTTGACCGGTGGTGTTGGTGTACGTCACCGGGTGCGTGGCCCTCGTGGTGCCCTGCCGCACGCTGGTGGAGACGGCGCCGGTGGCGACGATCGGGGCCCGCACGGCGGCGGCGACGTCGACCCGGCCGGTGCCGGCCTGGTACGCGTCGTACTGGGTGGTGGCTTTGGTCGTGCTGACCAGGGCGTCCTTGAGTTGCTGTCCCGTCCAGCCCGGGTGCCGGGCGGCGAGCAGGGCAGCGGCCCCGGCGACGTGCGGCGCGGCCATCGAGGTGCCGTCCAGGCTCTGGTACGCGCCCTCACCGGGCGCGTACTGCGACCGGGCCGCGAGCACTCCGACGCCGGGCGCGGTCAGCTCGGGCTTGATTGCCTCGTCGCTGATCCGGGGACCCCGGCTGGAGAAGGAGGCGAGCTGGTCGTCGCCGTCGACGGCACCGACGGTCAACGCCGCGTCCGCAGCGCCCGGTGCGCTCACGCTGCCGGGCAGGCCGGCGTTGCCGGCGGAGATGACGAACAGCGCGCCGGTCTCGGCGCTGAGCGTGTTGACCGCCTGGCTCAAGGGGTCGGCGCCGTCGCTGGGCTCACTCGAGCCCAGGCTCATGTTGATGATGCTGGCGTCGGCCTCCCGGGCCGCCCACTCCATGCCGGCGAGGATCCACGAGTCCTGGCCGTGGCCGTCATCGCTGAGCACCTTGCCGATGGCGAGCCGGGCGTCGGGCGCGACACCCTTCTCCCGGCCACCGGAGGCGGCGCCGGTGCCGGCGATGGTGGAGGCGACGTGGGTGCCGTGCCCGACCCGGTCGGTGATCTCCTCGCCCGGCACGAACACGGCGGACGTGCTGATCCGGTCGGTCAGATCCGGGTGTGCCGCGTCGATGCCGGTGTCCAGGACGGCGACCCGTACGCCGGTGCCGGTGTCGCCGCCCGCCCAGACGGTGGGAGCGCCGATCTGCGCGGTGGTGTCGGCGAGGTCGGCGCGTACGCGTCCGTCGAGCCAGATCTTGGCGATCCCACCGGCGAAGCGTCCCTTGTCGCCGGTCGGGGTGACCGCTTTCGCGCCGGGTGTGGCCGTGATCGCGGTCCAGAACTCGTCGGCCCGGTCGCGGTCCTCGCTCAGCGCGGCACCCGAGATGCTGCTCAGGGTGCGGGTGCGGGTCGCACCGACCGGCGCGCTGCTGGTGCGCAGGCCCGCTGCCCCGGCGTTGTACGACACGATCAGTGGCAGGTGGTCGGTCCCCTTGTCGTCGTACCCGTCGGCGATCAGGCGGGTGACGTTGAACAGCCGCTTGTCCAGGGTGTTCGCGGCCACGTAGGGCAGTACCGACTGCGGGTAGACGTACAGGTCGTCCCCGGCCTCGACCACCCGCACCGGCGTCGGTGCGCCACCGGGACGTCGTACGTCGAGGGTGCCGCCGTCGGCACCCTGCCGGGTGGTGACCGTGTCACCGGTGATCAGGGTGACCGAGTGGGCGCCGGGAAGGGTGGGCAGATCTGTCGCGGAGGGCGGGCCGGGATTTGCCGGTGCCCCGGGAGCGGCCAGGGCGGGTGAGCCACCGGTCGCCACGAGGGCCGTGGAGACCACGGCGGCGAGCCAGGCTCCACGGGTACGCGAGAGCTTCAACTGATGTCGTTCCTTGCCTCGTCGTCTGTTCGCTGGCGGGGTGACAGCGAACGGGACGCTACGCGCGGAAGATCATCTGGTACAGATCGCTTGTGTAAAGCGATGGTCATCAGTGGTAACCGTCGGTCAGGAGTTAGGCTCCTCCGATCGATCCCAAGTTACCCGGAGGTAATCATGTCGGACGAGTCCCGCGTCGCCATCGTCACCGGAGCCGCACGCGGCATCGGCGCGGCCACCGCCCGGCGGCTGGCCGCCGACGGGATGGCCGTGGCCGTGGTCGACATCGACGAGGCCGCCACCAAGGAGACGGTGGACGCCATCTCCGGCGCGGGCGGCCGTGCGCTCGGCGTCGGCGCCGACGTGTCCGACCGTGACCAGGTCGAGGCCGCCGTCGAGCGGGTCGCCGCCGAACTGGGCGCGCCCACCGTGCTGGTCAACAACGCCGGGGTGCTCCGCGACAACCTGCTGTTCAAGATGACCAACGCCGACTGGGACACGGTCATGGGCGTGCACCTGCGCGGGGCCTTCCTGTTCAGCCAGGCTGCCCAGAAGCACATGGTGGACCGCAAGTGGGGGCGGATCGTGAACCTGTCCAGCACCTCCGCGTTGGGCAACCGGGGTCAGGCCAACTACGCCGCCGCCAAGGCGGGTCTGCAGGGCTTCACCAAGACGCTCGCCATCGAGCTGGGGCCGTTCGGGGTGACCGTCAACGCGGTCGCGCCGGGCTTCATCGTCACCGACATGACCGCGGCCACCGCCGCCCGCATGAAGGTCGACTTCGAGGACTTCCAGAAGCACGCGGCCGCTGAGATCCCGGTACGGCGTCCGGGACGCCCGGAGGACGTCGCACACACCATCTCGTTCCTGACGAGTGAGGGGGCGGGCTTCGTCTCCGGACAGGTCATCTACGTCGCCGGCGGCCCACGGGCCTGAGTCGCGCGCCCTCGTCAGGTGGCCCGCGGCCCGGTCGGTCAGGCCGGGTCGCGGCTGTCGGTCAGGCCGCGTCGCGGCGGGTGCGCCAGAGCCAGAACAGGCCCAACACCGGCAGCACCAGCGGGATGTAGCCGTATCCGCTGCCGAACTGCGACCACACCGTCTCGTCGGGGAAGAGGTCCTTGTCGACAACGCTGAGGATGCCGACGGCGACGACCCCGACCAACTCCACCGAGCAGCACGCCAGGGCCACCCGCCGGCCGGTGTGCCCGGCACGGGCCAGACCCACCGCGGCCACGATGTAGATGAGGGCGGCCAGGGCGGAGAGCAGGTACGCCACCGGCGCCTCGTCGAACTTGGTGGCGATCTGCAGGCCGGCCCGGCTGGTCGCCGCGATGGCGAAGAGCAGGTAGACCGCGATCAGCAGTCGGCCCGGACCGGCATTGGTGGCGCGTCGTGCCGGCTGTGTCTCAACCACCGAGGACCTCCCAGGTCTGCTGCAACCGGACCACCACGACCGGTGCGACCAGGCAGACCGCGCAGATGATCGCCGAACCCCAGCGGGTCGGTTCCATCCGGGCCAGCACCCAGGCCAGCGGCGGCAGGCAGACCAGCGTGACCAGGTAGCCGTAGAACGCGCCGGGCTCGCCCGGCCGGTCCCCGCCACCGACCGCCACGAGGGCCGACACCCCCAACGCGAGCAGCGCCAATTCCAGTACGGCCAGACCGGCGAACTGCACCCGGTCCGGAGGTCGGTGGCGTACCGCCGCGATCAGCGCCCACACGGCGACGAGCAGCGACAGCACGATCGACGCCGTCGCGAGGAGCCCGTCCACCGGCGAGTCGGCCGCCGCGCTGGTCATCGGCCCCACCCGGTCGTCGCCTCGGTCACCGGCACAGCCTACTAACCGTCGTAGTAAGCAGCTCACGCTCCCCGCCCGGCGCGCCCCGGGGTGCCGCTGGAGTGCGACCGGAGTCCGACCGGGGTGTCGCCGTGAGGGCAGGTGCACCCCCACCTCACGTCCTTTGCTCTGCTTCAGCGAGGGAAACACCTGCTGTCCGATTATCGGACGTCGTCTGTTGCCTGGGCTGAAGCAGAGCAAAGGACGACCGCTCCTACCCCCTACCCCCTACCCACCGCGAGGAGATCGGCCGCACCGGCGGCCCTCGCCACCCGTCTCTCAGCAGTCGCGGGGACACACCGAACACCACCGAACACCATCCGACACGGCGGGGCAGCACGAGCAGGCCGGGCGTCGGCTGGCGAGCACCAGACGCTTCGGTTGGCGACCCGCCACCGGTGTGGCCAGTGGGGCGACTAGCGTGGATCAGGTCCGTGGCGTTGCCACGGCGCGGCGAAACAGCGGAGGTACACGTGCTGCGGTTCGGCTTGTTCGGCACCGGTCACTGGGCGATCGAGACGCACGGGAAGGCGCTGCACGCACACCCGGACGCGGAACTGGTCGGGGTGTGGGGGCGTAACCCGGAGCGGGCCTCCGCGCTGGCCGAGCGGTACGGGGTGCCCGCATACGCCGACGTCGACGCCCTCATCGAGCAGTGCGAGGCGATCGCCGTCGCGTTGCCGCCGGACGTCCAGGCCGACATCGCGGTCCGCGCCGCCAACGCCGGCCGGCACCTGCTGCTGGACAAGCCGTTGGCGCTCACCGTGGACGACGCCGACCGGGTCGTCGCTGCCGCCGAGGCGTCCGGAGTCGCCTCCGTGGTGTTCTTCACGCAGCGGTTCCAGCCGAACGTCACCGCGTTCCTCGCCGCGACCGCCGCGGCCGGTGGCTGGCAGCACGGCCGCACCACGGCGTTCGCGTCGATCTTCCAGGATGGCAGCCCGTACGGCGGCTCCCTGTGGCGTCGCGAGCACGGTGCGCTCTGGGACATCGCCCCGCACGCACTCTCGATCCTCCTGCCGGTGCTGGGCCGGGTGACCCAGGTGACGGCGGTGGACGGCCCGAGCGGGATGGTGCACCTGCTGCTCACCCACGAGGGCGGTGCGACCAGCAGCGCCTCGCTCTCCCTCGACGCCCCGACCGAGGCGATGGCCCGGGAGTTCGTGTTCTACGGCGAGAACGGTGTCGAGACCGTGCCGCACGGCGAGTACGACGCTGCCACGGCGTTCGGGGTGGCGATCGACCAGCTCGTCGAGCAGGTCCAGGCCGGCACCCGCGACCACCGCTGCGACGTCCGCTTCGGCCGGGAGGTGGTCACGATCCTGGCCGCCGCCGAAACCGCCCGCCAAGAGTCCCGCACGATCTCCCTCCAGTAATCACCTCTGCGCACGGCCGGGTGTGCGGCCGGTCAGGCGAGGGTGGTCAGTGCCTCGCTCAACTCGGCCGGCGACTCGAACTGCTCGGCCGGCAACGCCTGCAACATCTGCAACATCGCCGTGCTGGCGCCGTTCTCCTGCCCCCAGCGGATGAGGTCCTCGCGGGAGACCGGGTAGTCGAGCCCGGCCAGGTACTCCTGCAACTGCACGCCGGTGACGGTCATGCCGGTCGGCTACCCGATCGTCGTACCCGTACACGCGCACGGCGTGTCGGTGGCCGACGCGCCGACGGTTTGTCGGCGCGGCCGCCGGGTAGCCGCTGCCATGCTGGTTCAGCGGCTCGGCGCGCCGAGCGACTTCGACCCGTTGCTGGAGCGCGTTCGGGACGCCCGGGTGGTGATGATCGGTGAGTCCACGCACGGCAGTTACGACTACTACCGCCTGCGTGAGCAGCTGACCCGTCGGCTGATCGCGGAGTGCGGCTTCTCGTTCGTGGCCGTGGAGGGCGACTGGCCGGACTGCGACCGCGTGCACCGTTCGGTCACCGACGCGCCGGGTGGGGCTGCCGATCCACAGACGGCGCTGGAACGCTTCGAGCGGTGGCCCACCTGGATGTGGGCCAACGCGGAGGTGGCGCGCTTCTGCCGCTGGCTGCGGGCGTGGAACCTGGAACGACCGGGAAGTGAGCGGGCCGGCTTCCACGGGCTCGACGTCTACAGCCTCTGGGAGTCGATGCAGGCGATCTTCGACTACCTGGGGGAGGAGGACCCCACCTCGCTGGAGGCGGCGCAGGACGCGTACCGGTGCTTCGAACCGTACGGCAAGCGGGTCGAGGAGTACGGCGCGGCTAGCCGGTTCGTCTCCGCCCGGTGCGAGGAGGAGGTGGTCCGGCTGTTGGCGCGTACCCGGGAACAGGCCATGTCGGACGGCCCGGACCGCTTCTCGGCCTGGCAGAACGCGGAGGTGGTGGCCGGCGCGGAGCGCTACTACCGGGCGATGGTGGCCGGCGGCCCGGACTCGTGGAACATCCGTGACACCCACATGCAGGACACCCTCGACCGGCTGCTGCACCGCTACGGCCCGGACGCCCGAGGGATCGTCTGGGCGCACAACACGCACGTGGGGGACGCGCGGGCCACCGACATGGCAGCGGACGGGATGGTCAACATTGGTCAGTTGGCCCGCGAGCGGTACGGCGACGACGCGGTGGCGTTGGTCGGATTCGGCACCTACCGGGGAACGGTGATCGCCGCCCCCCGCTGGGGTTCGCCGTCCGAGGCGATGGTGGTGCCGCCGGCGCGGGAGGGCTCGGTGGAACGGCGGTTGCACGAGCTGATGCCCGAGCGGGCGGTGCTCGTCTTCGGCGGCGACGACCAGCCGGGCTGGGTCACCGAGCCGGCGGACCACCGGGCGATCGGGGTCGTGTACGACCCGTCGTTCGAGTCCTGGGGCAACTACGTGCCGACCCGGCTGGGCGCGCGTTACGACGCGCTCATCTGGTGCGACGAGACGACAGCCCTGCACCCGCTGGCCGTTCCGGCCGTTCCCGGTGAAATGGAGACGTACCCGGCCGGCGTGTGACCGGTACGACGAAGGTGCGGTGCCCGCAACGGGCACCGCACCTTCAGGTGGTCGGGACGGTCAGACCCGGGTGGGGGTCTGGGCCGTCAGGTGGTCGCGCAGGCCCTCGCCCTCGATGTCGACGTTCGGCAGGGCGCGGGAGAGCCAGCGGGGCAGCCACCAGGCGCGGTCGCCGAGCAGGGACATCACGGCCGGGACGATGGTCATGCGGACCACGAAGGCGTCGATGGCCACGCCGATGGCGAGCGCGAAGCCCATCGACTTGATCACCGGGTCGTCGAGGAAGACGAAGCCCCCGAACACCGACATCATGATCAGCGCGGCGGCGGTGACCACCCGGGCCCCGTGTCCCATGCCGCTGATCGTCGCCTCCCGGGCGGTCTCGCCGTGCACGAAGTCCTCCCGCATGCGGGACACCAGGAACACCTCGTAGTCCATGGCGAGCCCGAACAGGATGCCGATGAGCAGGATCGGCAGGAAGCTGATCAGCGGACCGGGAGTGTCCAGGCCGAGCAGGTTGGCGAGGTGCCCCTGCTGGAAGACCGCCACCGTGATGCCGAATGTGGCGGCGACGGTGAGCAGGAAGCCCAGCGCGGCCTTGACGGGCACCAGCAACGAGCGGAACACGAGCATCAGCAGCAGGACCGACAGCCCGACCACCAGCAGCAGGTAGACCGGCAGCGCGTCGGAGAGCTTCTCGGAGACGTCGATGCCGATCGCGGTGACACCGGTGAGCAGCACGTCCGCGTCGCGGATACCGCTCACCGAGCCGCGGATGTCGTGCACCAGCGTCTCGGTGGCCTTGTCGGTCGGGCCGGTCTTCGGCACCACCCCGAGCAGCGCCGTCCGGCCGTCCGGGCTGAGCTGGGGTGGGGCCACCGCGAGGACGTTCTCGGTGCGTTGCAGCAGTGCGGTGACCTGCGGTACGGCGGCCGAGGTGGCCTGCGGCGAGTCGCCGGCGACCACCACCGCGAGGCGACCGGTGAAGCCCGGGCCGAAGCCCTCGACGGTCAGGTCGTTGGCGACCCGGGCGGGGGAGCCGACGGCGGCCGTCGCCGCGCCCGGCAGGGCCAGCCGCATGTCCGGCGTGGGCAGCGCGAGCAGTCCCAGGCCGAGCAGCCCGACCAGGATCACCGGTACGCGGAACCGGGTGACGAAACGCGCCCAGCGGAAGCCGAACCGGGTGCGGTCCTCGGCCGTGACCGTGTGGACGTCCGGGGTCGACGCGGGGGTGTCGGTGGCCGGCGTGGTGTCGGCGGAGACGCCCCGCAGCCGGCGGGGGAGCACCCGTCGGCCGGCGAAGCCGAGCAGTGCCGGCTGGAGGGTGATGGCCACGAGGACGGCCACGGTGACCGTGCCGGCGGCGGCGAGACCCATCACGGTGAGGAACGGAATGTCCACCACGGCCAGCCCGGCCAGCGCGATGACGACTGTCGCGCCCGCGAAGACGACGGCGGAGCCTGCGGTGCCCACGGCCCGGCCGACCGCCTCGTCCGGCGGCAGGCCGTCGAGCAGGTTCCGCCGGTGCCGGGAGGTGATGAACAGCGAGTAGTCGATGCCCACGGCGAGGCCGAGCATCAGCGCGAGGATGGGTGCCGTGCTGGTCAGCTCGATGACGCCACTCAACGCGAAGAGGCCGGCCATGCCGACGCCCACGCCGATCAGCGCGTTGAGCATGGTCATCCCGGCCGCCACGAGCGAGCCGAAGGTGATGATCAGGACGATCGCGGCGACCAGGACACCGAGCGCCTCGGTCGAGCCGATCTCCGGTTCCCCGCCCAGCACCTCACCGCCCGGGGCGACCTGCCAGCCCTGCGCCTTGGCCGCCGCGCCGACCTCCTCGTACGCGGTCTTCTGCTCGTCGGTCACCTCGTCCGCGCCGGTGGCGAACTGGACCTGGACCAGCGCGTACCGACCGTTGGGCGAGACGGCCCCGACCTGGAGCGGGTTGACCGCGCCGACGACGCCGGGCAGCGTCCCGGCCTGCTGGACCAGTTCCTGCACCACGGCCTGGCCCTGCGGGGTGGCCAGTTGACCGTCCGCGGGCGCCTTGATCGTGATTGTGCCGGTCGCTCCGCTGGCCGCGGGGAACTGCTCGGCGAGCAGGTCGAGCGCCCGCTGGCTCTCGGTGCCGGGCATGGTGAAGTTGCTCGCCGTCGGGCCGCGCAGGGTCGCCGCGGCGAGGCCGGCGCCGACGAGTACGACGAGCCAGAGCGCGACGACGAGCCGTCGCCGACGTAACGCGCCCCGGCCGAGCCGGTAGAGCAGGGTGGCCATCAGGAGTCCTTGTCCTCGGTCATGGGTGTTTGGGGCAGGGGTGTCCCGACGGGTTCGACGGCCCGCCGGACGAGGGTGAGCAGGGCGGAGCGCAGGTCGTCCTCGGGGACGTCGACGAACTCCGCGCACGCCTCGGAGATGCCGGCCAGCAGCACCACGGCGATGATCCGGGCGCTCGGACGGTCGGAGTGTCCGGCCAGCGCGTCGCGCAGCCGTTCGGAGATCTGCTGGATGCAAGCGAAGGCCGGCTGGCGGAGCAGCTCCGGGAACTCGCCGCGCAGTACGGCGATCTCCCGCCGGAATCGGACCGCGAGGTCGACGAAGCCGACCGCGGCGACCTCCTGGGCGGCCGCGCCGGTCAACCCGCTGAGCTGGTCGTCGAGGTCGGTCAGCACCGTGATGGCCGGTGCCATCAGCTCGGCGAGCAGGGCTTCCTTGTTGGCGAAGTGGTAGAGCACGGTGGCCTTGGAGCAACCGACCTCGCGGGCGATGTCCTGCAACGAGGTGCCCCGGTATCCGGTCACCGCGAATCGTCGCGCCGCCGCGGCGAGGATCTCACCGTGCGTCTCGGATACCGCTCTGGCCATCACCGGTCCACCTCCGTGAACCAGCATGCCTGACCGATCGGTCAGACCCTGACCGATCGGTCAGACAAGCCACGTGGTGTTCCCCACACCCGCTGCCCGTTTAGTCGGCGTGCTCGGCGTCGTACCTGGTCCGCGCCTCGGCGATGGCCCGGCGGTGCCGTTCGGCCCAACTCGTGAGCGCCACCAGCGACTCGTACAGCTCCAGCGCCATCGGGGTGGCCACGTACTCGACCTTCGGTGGCACGGTCGGGTAGACGGTGCGGTGCAGCAGGCCGTCGCGTTCCAGGTTGCGCAGGGTCAGCGTGAGCATCCGACGGCTGATGCCCTCGATGTGCCGCTCCAGCTCGGTGAAGCGCACCGGGCCGTGCGAGGCCGCCACCAGGATGCCGATGCTCCACTTGCCGCCGACCCGGTCGAGCACCTCGCGGACGGTGCACGCCCGGGCCTGCCCGGGGGTGAAGGGCACGTTCCCGGGTGAGCAGGTCAGCTCGGCCTCCACCGGCGCGGACACATCGCTGTTCCTCTGGGACACAACAGTGCCTCCTTCCGCTCCCGCTCATGGTCACAGACGATGGCGTCGGTAACAAACCGTGCACCAAAGAGGGGCCCCATGGACCGAGTCTCCCCGTCCCGCTGGCCGGCACTGCTGGTGCTCTGCGCCGGCAGTCTCATGATCATTCTCGATGGCAGTGTCGTGTCGGTGGCCCTGCCCGCCGTCCAACGCGACCTGGGCTTCACCGCCGCAGGGATGGCCTGGGTGGTGAACGCCTACCTGGTGGCGTTCGGCGGCCTGCTGCTGCTCGCCGGCCGCCTCGGTGACCTGCTCGGTCGACGCCGGGTCTTCCTGGCCGGCGTCGTGCTGTTCACCGTGGCCTCGGCGGCCTGCGCGCTCGCCAACGGGCCGGCTCTGCTCGTCGGCGCGCGGTTCGGCCAGGGCGTCGGCGGCGCGCTGGCCATGGCGGTCAGCCTCGGCATGATCGTCCGGCTCTATCCCGAGCCGGCCGAGCGGGCCCGCGCGATCGCCGTCTACAGCTTCACCGGGGCGGCCGGCGCGTCGATCGGTACGGTGGCCGGGGGAGTGCTGACCGAGCTGGCCGGCTGGCGTTCGATCTTCCTGGTGAACCTCCCGATCGGGGCGGGGATCCTGCTCGCCGCCGTCCGCCGACTCCCCGCCGAACGGGGCATCGGCCTGCGGGCCGGCCTCGACGTGCCGGGCGCACTGCTCGCCACCGCTGGCCTGATGGCGGCCGTGCTGGGCATCGTGGGGACGGGCGAGCACGGCTGGACCAGTCCGCGAACCCTCGGCGCGGTGGCACTCGCCGCGCTGCTGCTCGGCGGCTTCGCGGTGCGCCAGGGCGTGGCGTCCACCCCGCTGCTACCTCCCCGACTTATGCGCGTCCCGGGGCTGCTCGCGGCGAACACCGTGCAGTTCCTCATGGTGGCAGCGTTCTTCGGCTTCCAGTTCCTGCTCGCCGTGGAGCTGCAACTGGTGCTCGGGCTGGACGCGGCGGCGACCGGCTGGGCGTTCCTGCCCACCCCGGTGGTGATCGCGGTGGTGTCGCTCGGACTGGCCGGCCGGCTGATCGCCCGCTGGGGTGCCCGTACCGTGCTGGTGACCGGGCTCGGTCTGGCCGCCGTCGGTTTCCTGCTGCTCGCCCGGCTGTCCGCCGACGGTGGCTACCGCACCGACGTACTCCCGGCGATGTTGATCTTCGGGTTGGCTGGTGGTCTGACCCTGCCGGCGGTCACCACGCTGGCCATGGCCGGCGCGACCGACGCCGACGCCGGGCTCGCCTCCGGTCTGGCCAACACCACCCAGCAGGTCGGCGGGGCGGTCGGCCTGGCGGCGCTGGCGACCCTGGCGGCGTCCCGCAGCGACGCTCTGCGGGCCGCCGGCCGGGCCGAGGCGGCCGCTCTGGCCGGCGGTTACCGGGTGGCGTTCGCGGTGGCCGCCGCCCTGATGCTCGCCGCCCTGCTGCTGGCGCTGTGCACGGTGCCGCGCCGGCCGGGCGGGCCGCGACCCGACGTCGACGGACCGGTCGACGGGCCGGTCGCCGACCGTGGGCCTCGAAATCGGCAGGCCTCCGAGCGCCGCGTCCGGTTGACCGCCGACGCCGAGGCCGCGAGGGTGATCGGGTGAGTGAGGCTGACGAGACCCGCGACGGCGTGGCCCTGACCAACCTGGACCGGCCGCTGTCCGACCGTGACGACGCGACCAAGCGCGACCTCGTCGACTACCTCGACGCGGTCCGGGAGCCGATCCTCGGGCAGCTGCGCGACCGGCCGCTGTCGGTGATCAGGGTCCGCCCGGGTCAGCCGCCGTTCATGCAGAAGAACCTGCCCCGCTACACCCCGGACTGGGTACGCCGGACGTCGGTCTGGGCCGAGGCGTCGCACCGGGAGATCTCGTACGCCCTCTGCGACGACCGGCGCACCCTGCTCTGGTTCGCCAACCAGCGGGCCGTCGAGTACCACCCGACCCTGGCCACGGCGGCCGACCCGCACCGACCGACCCACCTGGTGCTCGACCTGGACCCGCCCGAGGGCGACCGGTTCGGGGCGGCGGTCGACGCGGCCCTGCTGGTCCGCCAGGCACTCGCCGACGCCGGCCTGGCCGGTGCGGTCAAGACCAGCGGCGCCAAGGGCGTGCACGTGTTCGTCCCGGTCATCGGTGACGCCACCGCCGAGGAGTTGGCCGCCGCCACCCGGGCCCTCGCCGTCCGGGCCGAACGGCTCGACCCGGCGCTCGCCACCACGGCGTACATCCGCGAGGACCGGGGCGGGAAGGTCTTCGTGGACGCCACCCGCTCCGGCGGCGCGACGGTCGTGGCCGCGTACAGCCCGCGACTGCGGCCCGGCATGCCGGTGTCCTTCCCGGTCGACTGGGCTGACCTGACCGAGGTGACCCCGGCGGACTTCACCATCCGGACGGCGCCGTCGCTGCTCGCCGGGACCGATCCGTGGCTCGCGCTGCTGCCGGAACCCCAGCGGATCCCCGCCGACCTGGTCGCGGAGGGCCGCACGATCCCGGTGGCCCGCGTGCAGGCCATGCACGAGGGCAAGCGCCGGGCCCGCGCCCGCCGCGAAACCACCTGACGGTACGCCCCGACGACCGCCCCACCCGCCGCCGCGCGGCTCGGGTCCGGCTCGGCCGTCCGGCGGGCCTTTCTTGTCGGGGTTCTGTGGCACGATTTTGCGGGTGACCAGCCGATCGACCGAGAGTCAGCGCCTCAGTGATCTCGCGCGGCTGCGTCGCGTCCGTGACCGCATCGACCGCGAGTACGCACAGCCGCTGGATGTGGAGGCGCTGGCTCGGGGCGTCCACATGTCGGCCGGGCACCTCAGCCGGGAGTTCCGGCTCGCCTACGGCGAATCGCCGTACAGCTATCTCATGACGCGGCGCGTCGAGCGTGCGATGGCCCTGCTGCGTCGTGGCGACCTGAGCGTCACCGATGTATGTTTCGCGGTCGGCTGCTCGTCGCTCGGCACCTTCAGCACCCGCTTCACCGAGCTGGTCGGCATGCCGCCGAGCACCTACCGGCGGGAGGCGGCGCTCGCGACGGCCGGGCTGCCGTCCTGCACCGCGAAGCAGGTCACCAGACCCATCAGGAATCGAGAAGCGCAGGTCACGCGGCCACCTGTACCGTGACCGGACCCCGCACCCCCCGAGCAGATGGAGAGACGATGAGCAAGGCCACGGACTCGCCCGCGGCACACGTCGCCGACCGCCACGACCTGATCCGGGTGCAGGGTGCTCGCGTCAACAACCTCAAGGACGTCACGGTCGAGCTTCCGAAGCGTCGTCTGACGGTCTTCACCGGCGTCTCCGGCTCGGGCAAGAGCTCGCTGGTGTTCGGCACCATCGCCGCCGAGTCGCAGCGGATGATCAACGAGACCTACAGCGCCTTCCTCCAGGGCTTCATGCCGACGCTGACCCGGCCCGAGGTCGACGTGCTGGCCGGGCTGACCACCGCGATCATCGTCGACCAGGAGCGGATGGGGGCCAACGCCCGCTCCACCGTCGGCACCGCCACCGACGCCAACGCGATGCTGCGCATCCTGTTCAGCCGGCTCGGGCAGCCGCACATCGGTCCGCCGAACGCGTTCTCGTTCAACGTCCCGTCGGTCCGGGCGAGCGGCGCGATCACCGTGGAGCGCGGCGCGGGCAAGACCAGGACCGAGAAGGCGACCTTCAACCGCCTGGGCGGCATGTGCCCGCGCTGCGAGGGCATGGGCGCGGTCACCGACTTCGACCTGTCCGCGCTCTACGACGACAGCAAATCCCTCAACGAGGGCGCGATCACGATCCCCGGCTACAGCATGGAGGGCTGGTACGGCCGGATCTTCCGTGGCTGCGGCTACTTCGACCCGGACAAGCCGATCAGCAAGTACACGAAGAAGGAGTTGCAGGACCTGCTCCACCGGGAACCGACCAAGATCAAGGTCGACGGCATCAACCTGACGTACTCGGGCCTGATCCCGCAGATCCAGAAGTCGTTCCTCTCCAAGGACATCGACACGCTGCAACCGCACATCCGCGCCTTCGTGGACCGGGCGGTGACCTTCACGACCTGCCCCGACTGCGACGGCACCCGGCTCAGCGCCGAGGCCCGGTCGTCGAAGATCGCCGGCAGGAACATCGCCGACGTCTGCGCCATGCAGATCAGCGACCTGGCGGCCTGGGTCCGAGGGGTCGAGGAGCCGTCCGTCGCGCCGCTGCTCAGCGGGTTGCAACACCTCCTCGACTCCTTCGAGGAGATCGGGCTGGGCTACCTGTCACTCGACCGGCCGTCGGGGACGCTCTCCGGTGGCGAGGCGCAGCGCACCAAGATGATCCGCCACCTCGGGTCGTCGCTCACCGACGTCACGTACGTCTTCGACGAACCGACGATCGGGCTGCACCCGCACGACATCGCCCGGATGAACGGCCTACTTCTGCGCCTGCGCGACAAGGGCAACACCGTCCTGGTCGTGGAGCACAAGCCGGAGGCCATCGCCATCGCCGACCACGTCGTCGACCTCGGTCCGGGCGCCGGCACCGGCGGTGGTGAGGTCGTGTTCGAGGGCACCGTCGAGGGGCTGCGCGCCAGCGACACCCTGACCGGGCGGCACCTGGACGACCGGGCCGCGCTGAAGTCGTCGGTGCGTACACCGTCCGGCACGCTCGCCGTGCGGGGAGCGAACACCCACAACCTGCGCGACGTCGACGTCGACATCCCGCTCGGTGTGCTCGTGGTGGTGACCGGCGTGGCCGGCTCGGGCAAGAGCTCACTCATCCACGGCTCGGTCTCCAGCAACCACGGGGTGGTGTCGGTCGACCAGAGCGCGATCCGCGGCTCGCGTCGGAGCAACCCGGCGACGTACACGGGTCTGCTCGAACCGATCCGCAAGGCGTTCGCCAAGGCCAACGGGGTGAAGCCCGCGCTGTTCAGCGCCAATTCCGAGGGTGCCTGCCCCGGCTGTAACGGCGCCGGTGTCGTTTACACCGACCTGGGGATGATGGCCGGTGTCGCCGCCACCTGCGAAGAGTGCGAGGGGCGGCGGTTCCAGGCGTCCGTGCTGGAATACCGCTTCGGCGGCCGGGACATCAGCGAGGTGCTCGCGATGTCGGTGACCGAGGCGGAGGCGTTCTTCGGCACGGGCGACGCCCGTACCCCGGCCGCGCACGCCATCCTCGACCGGCTCGTCGACGTCGGGCTCGGCTACCTCAGCCTCGGCCAGCCGCTGACCACCCTGTCCGGCGGCGAGCGGCAGCGACTCAAGCTGGCCACCCGCATGGCCGACAAGGGTGGCATCTACGTCCTCGACGAGCCCACCACCGGCCTGCACCTCGCCGACGTGGAGCAACTGCTCGGCCTGCTGGACCGGCTCGTCGACTCCGGCACCTCGGTGATCGTCGTCGAGCACCACCAGGCGGTCATGGCGCACGCCGACTGGATCATCGACCTCGGCCCCGGCGCCGGCCACGACGGTGGCCAGATCGTCTTCGAAGGCACCCCCGCCGACCTGGTAGCCGCCCGCAACACCCTCACCGGAGAACACCTGGCGAAGTACGTCAACGCCTGACCCCGCTCGCCCCCTGCGACGCAGCGGGGCAGGTCGCGCTCCGCGATGCAGGCGGGGCCGGCGTCGCTCCGCGGGTGCGGCCCGGGCCGGCGTCGCTCCACGATGCACGCGGGCCGGGCGTCGCTCCACGGGTGCAGCCCGGGGCCGGCGTCGCTCCACGATGCACGCGGGCCGGGTGCCGCTCCGCGATCTTGCACTTTCGGTGGCGACATATGGCGCAATCGCCCCCACAACGACAACAGAAACTGCAAGATCGACGGGCGCTGGCCGGCGGGGTCCATGAGTGCGGGGCAGCGCTGGTGCGCCGGGGTCGGTGCGGCGCGGTCCTGTGCCCTGGTTGCGTGGGTTTGAGGCAGGCGGTGCGGCGGCCAACCCCGGCGCGGTCCGGGGCAGGCGATGTGGCGGCCACCCGCTGCGGTTCGGCGCAGGCGATGTGGCGGTCACCCGCTGCGGTTCGGCGCAAGCCTGCGCCGGATGCGTGGGGTCCGGGGCTCGGCCCCGGGGCAGACATGACAAGCGCCCCAGGTCCGCGCTTCTCAGCGGACATGGAGCGCGAAAGCTTGTGCCCCCGGCAGGATTCGAACCTGCGCCCCCGCCTCCGGAGGGCGGTGCTCTATCCCCTGAGCTACGGGGGCTCAGCGACTGGAGAAGACTAGCAAACCTCCCCGGCGTACGCCGAATCGGTATCGGGTGGGCCGATCGTGTCGGTTACCGGCCCACCCGGTGCTCAGGCCGCTACCGCCCGCCCGCAACTGGGCAGTGGGTGCAGGACGATCCGTCGGGGCAGCCGCCGCGGCCACTCGTTGCGGGGCCAGGACCCGTCCACGATCAGATGGACGGTGCGCTGCTCCTCGCCGCTGAGCCGCAGCACGAAGTCGCGGGGGAGCGGCGGGTCGACAGTCGGTGTCGTGATCATGAAACGCACCCGACCCCGGGACGACACAGCGGAGATCACGTCGGCGGCCGGCATCGTGCCGCGCAGCCGTACCCGCCCGATCCAGTAGACCTCGGCCAGGTGCTCCTGGGCCGTCCGGGTGATCGTCGGGTACTCGCTGCGTACCCACCGCTCGACCGCGCTGACGCAGAGACCGCAGGCGCGCTCGCGCGGCTCGCGCGGACCCAACCCCCAGGCCCGCAGGTACGCCCCGACGGCGCCCACGTCCAGCGGAAGGTCGAACCGGCGCTGGATGAGCGTGGTGAGGCTCTGCCGCGTCCACAGCTCCTCGTCGAGGCCGAATTCGTCGGGGTGGACGCCCCGGAGTGTGTCGATGAGTTCGAGTTCCTGGTCGCGGCTGAGCATTCCCGGCTCGCCCTGCCGCTGTCCGCGACGGACGGCTGCCACCGCCCCGTCACCGCCGATGGTGTGGCGTCGGCACCAACTGGTTACCGAGCGCCGTGCGTCTCTGAGTGCAACCCCCACGTCTTGGGCAACGAGCACGAATCACAACTGGTCACGATATGTGTGGAGAAAACTCTCTAAGCAACGTAATCGCCCGTCCAACGTAAAACGCCCACAAGTGACGAATCGGCACGTATGGGGCGCAAAGGTTACCGGGAGGCCTGTGGATGCTGTGATCGACTCGGGTTCTCGGAAGCCGGGGTGTCCAGGCCGCGCTGATAGCCCACTTTCCAGGAAGCCGAGTCGATCATTGAGATCGCGCCCGCCGCGCCCCGCTCGGGCGGCGGCCGGATACGGGCCGGGCCCGCGCCCCGCCGACGCGTGCGGCGGTGACGCGGGCCCGGTGTGCCCGTGCGGAGGGGTCAGCCCTTGGCCTGCGCCTGGAGCTGCCGGAGGTTGTTCAGCTCGGACTGCTGGGTGGTCTTCATCGTCTCGGCCACGCGTACGACCTCGGCGTTGTCGGTCTCGGCCAGCGCCGCGTCGATCATGTGGATCCCGCCGAGGTGGTGGTTGTACATCAGGGTCAGGAACTGCCGGTCGACCTCGACACCCTTGGCGTCGCGCAGCGCGGCCATCTGTTGCGGTGTCGCCATGCCCGGCATCAGCCCGTCCTTGACGGCGGCGCCGTCGGACATCCACGACATCGGCGGCTGCGACCCGGTCGGGCTCAACCCCCACTCGCGCAGCCAGGTCTGCATGGCGCCGATCT
The DNA here is from genome assembly GCF_040608495.1 of Micromonospora sp. NPDC005174. Classification (NCBI taxonomy): domain Bacteria; kingdom Bacillati; phylum Actinomycetota; class Actinomycetes; order Micromonosporales; family Micromonosporaceae; genus Micromonospora; species Micromonospora sp. NPDC005174. The sequence goes on from NZ_JBEXIJ010000007.1 coordinate 193,572, forward strand.
CGCCCTGCTGGCCGGTGGCGATGTCGACGGCGATCTGGCGGACCTCGGGCAGCGTGGCCGACCGGTACGCGATGAGGCTCATCTCCACGGCCTGCGTGTGGTGGGTCGTCATGTCCCGCGCGAAGCCCGCCTCGACCGAGGCGTCACCGGGGCGGGTGAGCCGGGGGGTGAGCAGGCCGCCGGCGTACCCGAGCAGCAACCCCACCACCAGCAGGGCAGCCAGCGCGAGCACCCCGTAACGCCGCGCCGGGGCCCGGCCGCCCTCCTGAAGGGCGGCCTCGGCCTCGTCGTACTCGCTGTCGGTGGTGGTGGGGGCTGTCATCGACGTCCTTACTGGGTGGGCGGCTGCTGCTGGAGCTCGCGCGGCGTGGTGCCGGTGGCGGTGACGCCCTGGTTGCACAGCGCGGTCGGGCCTTCGACGGAGGCGTTCACCCGCAGGTCCTTGATGAACTCGTCGATCCGCTTGTCGTCGGCGTTGTCGACCTTGAGCTGGTAGCCCCACGCCTGGAGCGAGATCGGCTTGTCCAGGCCCTCGTACGGGCTCATCAGCGTCTTCTCGACGCCACGCACCTTGCCGGCGAGCTTCTCGACCTGGTCCTTGGGCAGGTCGGGGCGGTACGTGATCCACACCGCGCCGTGCTCCAGGCTGTGCACCGCGTGCTCGCTGGCGATCGGGGCGTCGTACACGTCGCCCATGCAGTTCTGCCAGGCGGCGTTGTGCACTCCGCCCACGGGCGGCGAGTACTTGTAGGTCAGCGGGCCGGCCTTGTGCGCCTCGTACTTGAGGCTGTCCGGGTCGGACTTGCGGATGTTCACGATGCTGTCGATGGCGTTGGCCTTCTTGTCCCACGGCTTGGAGCCCTGGAACGCGGCCCAGGAGCCGTAGCCGATGATGGCGACCGCGAGGACGCCGACGGCGACGAAGAGCGCGATCGGGCCCCAGGCCCGGCCCTGGCTCACCTTGACCGGTGTGACCGGCTTGCGGGGACCCTTGCCACCTGCCCGCGGGGTGCCTCCCGGCTTACCCGCCGGTTTGCCGGGACCGGCCTTGGCGTCAGACGCCGGCCGGCCCGCAGCCGGCTTCTTGCCGGTGCTGACCACGGTCGGGCGGCGCTCTGGGCCACCCGGGGTGCTGATGCTCATCGTGCCTCGTCAGGTCGGTCGGTCAGGGGAGATGGCGGGCCGGTTGACGCGCAGGGTAGCCGCCGAGTGCCCGAGTCTACCCCCGATAACATGGTTGGGTGACTCCTGCAGAACTAGCCTCGGTCGTCCTCACCGCCGCCCACGCCGTCTTCACCGACCGTGGCCTGGATCACGCCGCGCTGCCGGAGCGCACGGCGGTGGAGCGACCGCGCAACCCCGAGCACGGCGACTACGCCTCCACGCTCGCTCTGCAGTTGAGCAAGAAGGTGGGCGTCCCGCCGCGGGAGCTGGCCGCCGCCCTGGCCGACGAGCTGGGTCGGGCACCGGGCGTCAAATCGGTGGAGATCGCCGGGCCGGGCTTCCTCAACATCCGGCTGGACGCCGCCGCCGCCGGCCAGCTCGCCCGGGTGATCGTCGAGGCCGGCGCGGAGTACGGCCGCAGCGACCGGCTCGCGGGCGAGAAGATCAACCTGGAGTTCGTCTCGGCCAACCCGACCGGCCCGGTGCACATCGGCGGCGTCCGGTGGGCGGCGGTCGGCGACGCGCTGAGCCGGCTGCTGCGCGCGACCGGCGCCGACGTCGGCACCGAGTACTACTTCAACGACGCCGGCTCGCAGATCGACCGGTTCGCCCGGTCGCTGCTGGCCGCCGCGAAGGGCGAGGCCGTGCCGGAGGACGGCTACGGCGGCGCGTACATCGCCGAGATCGCCTCCGAGGTGCAGGCCCGCCGGCCCGACGTGCTCGGCCTGGACGACGCCGCCGCCCAGGAGGTGTTCCGGGTCGAGGGCGTCGCGCTGATGTTCGACGAGATCCGCTCGTCGCTGCGCGACTTCGGGGTGGAGTTCGACACCTACTTCAACGAGAAGGACCTGCACGACCGGGGTGAGCTGGACCTCGCGCTGGCGCGGCTGCGCGAGCAGGGGCACCTGTACGAGTCCGAGGGCGCCACCTGGCTGCGGACCACCGACTTCGGTGACGACAAGGACCGGGTGCTGCGCAAGTCCAACGGCGAGTGGACGTACTTCGCCGCGGACTGTGCCTACTACCTGGACAAGCGGGAGCGCGGCTTCGAGCGGGTCGTGATCATGCTGGGCGCCGACCACCACGGCTACATCGGTCGGATGAAGGCGATGGCGGCCTGCTTCGGCGACGACCCGGAGCGCAACCTGGAGATCCTCATCGGGCAGCTGGTCAGCCTGTTGCGCGACGGCGCCCCGATGCGGATGAGCAAGCGTGCCGGCACCGTGATCACTCTGGAGGACCTGGTCGACGCGATCGGCGTGGACGCCTCCCGGTACGCGCTGGCCCGCTACTCCAGCGACTCGCCGATCGACATCGACATCGAGCTGTGGACCCGGGCGACCCGCGACAACCCCGTCTACTACGTGCAGTACGTGGCAGCCCGGACGGCGGGCGTGGCCCGCAACGCCGCCGAGGTGGGGTTGGTGCCCGGCGACGCCGACGCGTTCCGCCCCGAGCTGCTCGAGCACGAGAAGGAGAACGAGCTGCTCAAGGCGCTCGCCGAGTTCCCGGCCGTGGTGGCCACGGCCGCCGAGCTGCGCGAACCGCACCGGGTGGCCCGCTACCTGGAGGAGAGCGTCGCGGCCTCCTTCCACCGGTTCTACGACAACTGCCGGGTGCTGCCGTTCGGCGACGAGGAGATCACCGACCTGCACCGCGCCCGGCTGTGGCTCAACAACGCCACCCGCACGGTGATCGCCAATGGCCTGCACCTGCTCGGCGTATCCGCCCCAGAGAGGATGTAACACGATGCGCGCTCACGAGGCTGGTGCGCTGCACGCTGACATCAGCCACCAGGGGCCGGCCTGGCTGCGTACCCCGGTCGACGTCAACGCCCTCGTGCCGGCGCTGTGGCCGCGGTCGGTGACGCGCGGCGCGGACGGCGCGGTCGCGGTCGCGGGCCTGAGCGTCCGCGACATCGCCGCCGAGTTCGGCACCCCGGTGTACGTCCTCGACGAGGCCGACCTGCGCTCGCGGTGCCGCGACTTCCGGGCGGCGTTTCCGACCGAGGACGTCTACTACGCGGGCAAGGCGTTCCTCTGCCGGGCGGTGGTCCGGATGATCGCCGAGGAGGGCCTGCACCTGGACGTCTGCACCGGCGGTGAGCTGGCCACCGCGCTCTCGGCCGGGATGCCGCCCGAGCGGATCGGCTTCCACGGCAACAACAAGTCGGTCGCCGAGCTGGGCCGGGCGCTGGACGCCGGGGTGGGCCGGATCATCGTCGACTCGTTCACCGAGATCGACCGGCTCACCGCGCTGGCCCGCGAGCGGGGCGTCCGGCCCCGGGTGCTGGTCCGGGTCACGGTCGGCGTCGAGGCGCACACCCACGAGTTCATCGCCACCGCCCACGAGGACCAGAAGTTCGGCTTCTCGCTCGCCGGTGGGGCGGCGGCCAACGCCGCGTTCAAGATCCTCGACGAGGACGTGCTGGAGCTGCGGGGCCTGCACTCGCACATCGGCTCGCAGATCTTCGACGCCAGCGGCTTCGAGGTCTCGGCCCGTCGGGTGCTGGCCCTCCAGGCGCAGATCCGCGACGCGCGCGGGGTGGAGCTGCCCGAGCTGGACCTGGGCGGCGGCTTCGGCATCGCGTACACGACGCAGGACGATCCGGCCACTCCGCAGGACCTGGCCAAGCGACTCCGCAAGATCGTCGACTCGGAGTGCGCGGCGGAGAACCTGGCCGTCCCCCACCTGTCGATCGAGCCGGGCCGGGCCATCGTCGGACCGGCCGTGTTCACCCTCTACGAGGTCGGCACGGTCAAGGACCTCGACGGCATCCGGACGTACGTCAGCGTGGACGGGGGGATGAGCGACAACATCCGAACCGCCCTCTACGACGCGTCCTACTCGGCGACGCTGGCCTCGCGCGCCTCGGGCACGGCACCGTTGCTCGCCCGCGTGGTGGGAAAGCACTGTGAGTCCGGGGACATCGTGGTGAAGGATGAATTCCTGCCCGCCGACGTGCAGCCCGGAGATCTTGTCGCGGTGCCCGGCACCGGCGCGTACTGCCGGAGCATGGCCAGCAACTACAACCATGTGCCCCGGCCGCCGGTCGTCGCGGTACGCGACGGCCAGGCGCGCCTGATCGTCCGGCGGGAGACCGAAGAGGACCTGCTGGCATTGGATGTGGGATGACGTCACCTGTGCGCTTGGCTCTGCTCGGCTGCGGCACGGTCGGCCAGGAGGTGGTCCGGCTGCTGCACGAGCAGTCGGCCGACCTGGCCGCCCGCATCGGCGCTCCACTGGAGATCGTCGGCGTCGCCGTCCGCCGGCTCGGCCGCGACCGCGGTGACCTGCCGATCGACGAGAGCCTGTTCACCACCGACGCGCTCGGCCTGATCAAACGCGACGACGTGGACGTGGTCATCGAGGTCGTCGGCGGGATCGAGCCGGCCCGGACCTGGCTGGTCGAGGCGCTGCGCGCGGGCAAGAGCGTGGTCACCGCCAACAAGGCGCTGCTTGCCGAGGACGGCGTGGCCCTGCACGAGGCAGCCGCCGAGGGCGGCGGAGACCTCTACTACGAGGCGTCCGTCGCTGGCGCCATCCCGCTGCTGCGCCCGCTGCGCGAGTCGCTGCACGGCGACCGGATCAACCGGGTCACCGGCATCGTCAACGGCACCACCAACTTCATCCTTTCCGCGATGGACGCCACCGGCGCCGGCTTCGCCGAGGCCTTGGAAGAGGCCACCGAGCTGGGGTACGCCGAGGCCGACCCCACCGCCGACGTGGAGGGTTTCGACGCGGCGGCGAAGGCCGCGATCCTCGCCTCGCTGGCGTTCCACACCCGGGTCGGCGCGGCGGACGTGCACCGTGAGGGCATCACCGAGGTGACCGCCGCCGACATGGCCAGCGCCCAGGCGATGGGCTGCACGATCAAGCTGCTCTGCATCGCGGCGCGGAGCGTCGACGTGTCCGGTCAGGAGACGGTCAGCGTCCGGGTGCACCCGGCGATGATTCCGCGCAGCCACCCGCTGGCCAGCGTCGGCGACGCGTTCAACGCGGTCTTCGTCGAGGCGGACGCGGCCGGGCAGCTCATGTTCTACGGCCGGGGCGCGGGCGGCGCGCCGACCGCCAGCGCCGTGCTCGGCGACGTGGTGGCGGTGTCCCGCAACCGGCTCGCCGGGGTCCGCGCGGCCAGCGAGAGCGCGTACGCCGACCTGTCGGTGCGACCCATGGGCGAGGCGCTGACCCGCTACCACGTCAGCCTGGACGTGGCCGACCGCTCGGGTGTGCTGGCCGCCGTGGCGAGCGTGTTCGCCCGCCACGACGTGTCGATCGCGACGGTGCGCCAGGGCTCGGCGGGCGGTGCCCCGGGCCGGGACGGCGACGCCGAACTGGTCATCGTCACCCACGTGGCGCCGGACGCCGCGCTCGCCGCGACCGTCGGTGAGCTGCGCGGTCTGGACATCGTCCGATCGGTGACGAGCGTGCTACGGGTCGAGGGCGGCGCCTGAGTCGTTGGTTCGGCGGGGCGGTTCGGGCGTCCCGCCAGATGGGTAACCCGGGGTGTGCCATCGATGGCTCCGGCAGGGTGGTCCAGGGTGACCTGGTGCTCGGGTCGGAGCTGCGGTAAAGCGAGGAGAGCGACATGTGGCGGGGTCTGATCGAGGCGTACCGGGATCGGCTGCCCGTCACCGCGGCCACGCCCGTCATCACGTTGCACGAGGGGAACACGCCGCTGTTGCCGGCGCCCGTGCTCTCGGCCCGGCTGGGCTGTGACGTCTATCTGAAGGTGGAGGGCGCCAACCCCACCGGCTCCTTCAAGGACCGGGGGATGACCGTCGCAGTGTCGAAGGCGGTCGAGGCCGGCAACAAGGCGATCATCTGCGCCTCCACCGGCAACACCAGCGCCTCCGCCGCGGCGTACGCCGCCCGGGCCGGCCTGACCTGCGCCGTGCTGGTGCCGCAGGGCAAGATCGCGTTGGGCAAGTTGGCCCAGGCGCTGGTGCACGGCGCGAAGCTGCTCCAGGTCAGCGGCAACTTCGACGACTGCCTGGCGCTCGCCGCCAAGCTGGCCCAGGACCACCCGGTCGCCCTGGTCAACTCGGTCAACATCGACCGGCTGCACGGTCAGAAGACCGCCGCGTTCGAGATCGTCGAGGCGCTCGGCGACGCGCCCGACATCCACTGCCTGCCCGTCGGCAACGCCGGCAACATCTCCGCGTACTGGATGGGCTACTCGGAGGAGCTCGCGGCCGGCACCACCACGCGGGCGCCGCGGATGTACGGCTTCCAGGCGTCCGGCGCGGCGCCGATCGTGACCGGTCAGGTGGTCCCGGAGCCGTCCACCATCGCCACCGCCATCCGGATCGGCAATCCGGCGAGCTGGACCAAGGCGCTCGACGCGCGGGACGCCTCCGGTGGCCTCATCGCGGCGGTGACCGACCGGGAGATCCTGACGGCGTACCGGCTGCTCGCCCGTGAGGTGGGGGTGTTCGTCGAGTTGGGCAGCGCGGCCAGCGTGGCCGGTCTGCTCCAGCAGGGCGCGGCGGGCACGGTGCCGGCCGGCTCGACGGTCGTCTGCACGGTGACCGGCCACGGCCTGAAGGACCCGGAGTGGGCGATCTCCACCGCACCCGCTCCGCTGACCATCGGCAACGACCCGTTGGCCGCGGCGCGGGCCCTCGACCTGGCCTGACAGCGCGACCGCAGTCGACGACGGGCCGCCCCCGGGGGCGGCGGGGGTTCCGGTGATGGTGTCCGGCACACTTTCACCTATCCCCGCCCGCATTCTCTTCCAGGAGTGAGCCAGGCCGATGTCGCTGCTCGCCAGATTCAGCCTCGCCAACCGAGGGCTGGTCGCCCTCATCGCGGTGGTGACCACGGCGTTCGGAGCGTTCGCCGTGCCGTCGCTGAAGCAGCAACTGCTGCCGTCGCTCGAGTTCCCGGCCGCGTTCATCGTGGCCGCCTACCCCGGCGCCGGACCCGAGATCGTCGAATCGCAGGTGACCGAACCGATCGAGAACGCCCTCCAGGGCATTCCGGGGTTGGACAAGGTCACCTCCACGTCCCGCGAGGGCTCGGCCACGGTCCAGGTGGAGTACGAGTTCGGCACCGACCTGGACGACGTGGTCAACAAGATGCAGACCGCGCTGAGCCGCATCGACGCCCAGTTGCCGGACAGCGTCGACCCGCAGGTCATCGCGGGCAGCACCGACGACCTGCCGGCGGTCGTGTTGGCCGCGGCCGGCGGCGCGGACGAGCGGGCGCTCGCCGAGAAGCTGCGCGCGACGGTGGTGCCGGAGCTGGAGGGCATCGAGGGCGTCCGCACGGTCGAGGTGACCGGCACCCGCGACGACGTCGTGGTCGTCACCCCGGACCCGGCGAAGCTGGCCGCGGCGAAGGTCGCGCCGACCGCCATCGGGACCGCCCTCAAGACCAACGGCGTCTCCATCCCGGCCGGCGCGGTGACCTCGGGCGGTCTGGCCCTGCCGGTGCAGGTGGGAACGCCGGTCGCCACCCTGGACGACCTGCGCGGCATCATCGTCACGCCCGGCGCGACCCCGGTTCGCCTCGGTGACGTGGCGACGGTCGAGCAGCAGCTCGCCCCGGCCACCGCTATCACCCGGACCAACGGCAAGGACAGCCTCGGCGTCGCCGTCACCGCCGCGCCGGACGGCAACGCGGTGGAGATCTCCCACGAGATCCGCGACCGGCTGTCCGAGTTGAAGGACGCCTCCGGCGCTGAGCTGACGGTGGTCTTCGACCAGGCGCCGTTCGTGGAGAAGTCGATCGAGTCGTTGACCACCGAGGGTCTGCTCGGTCTGCTGATGGCGGTCATCGTCATCCTGGTCTTCCTGCTGTCGGTGCGCTCGACGGTGGTCACCGCGGTCTCCATCCCGCTCTCCGTGCTGGTGGCGCTGATCGCGCTGTGGATCGGCGACTACTCGCTCAACCTGCTCACCCTCGGCGCGCTGACTATCGCGGTGGGCCGGGTGGTGGACGACTCGATCGTCGTGCTGGAGAACATCAAACGGCATCTGGAGTACGGCGAGGAGAAGCGGCACGCGATCGTCACCGGCGTCCGTGAGGTGGCCGGCGCGGTGACCGCGTCCACCCTCACGACGGTGGCGGTGTTCGCCCCGATCGCGCTGGTCGGCGGGTTCGTCGGGCAGCTCTTCGCACCGTTCGCGATCACCGTGACGGTGGCCCTGCTCGCCTCGCTGCTGGTCTCCCTGACGGTGATCCCGGTGCTGGCGTACTGGTTCCTCAAGCCCCGTGGCGGCACCGTCGACGACGAGGCGGTGCGGCGCGAGGCCGAGGAGAAGGAGCTGCGCAGCCCGTTGCAGCGGGCGTACCTGCCGGTGATCGGCTTCGCCACCCGCAAGCGCTCGACCCGCTGGATCACCGTCGGGCTGGGCCTGCTGGTGCTCTTCGCCACCTTCGGGCTGGCGCAGAAGCTGGAGACGAACTTCCTGGACGACTCCGGCCAGGACACGCTCAGCTTCCGGCAGGAACTTCCGGCGGGCAGCGGCCTGGCCGCCACCGACGCGGCGGCCAAGCAGGTCGAGGCGGTCCTCGGGCGGATCGACGGGGTCGAGACGTACCAGGTGACGGCCGGCGGCGGCGACACGCCGTGGGCGGGCGGCGGCGGCAACAACGTCGCGAGCTGGTCGTTGGCGCTCGACGGCGACAAGGACGCCAAGCAGGTACGCGAGGAGCTGCGGCGCGAGTTCGACAAGATCGGTACGAGCGTCGGCGAGGTCAGCTTCGGTGGTGGCCAGGACGCCTCGGCCAGTCAGCTGGAGGTGGTCGTCCAGGCCGGTGACCCGGAGGTGCTGACCCGCGCGACCGAGGCGGTCCGTACGGCGATGGCCGACGTCCCGGACGTCGAGGATGTCACCACGAGCCTCGCCGCACGCGTGCCGCGGGTGGACGTGACCGTCGACCGGGTAGCGGCCGGCCGGGTGGGCCTCACCGAGGCCGCCGTGGGTCAGCTCGTGTCGCAGGCGTTCCGTGGCGCTCCGCTGGGCCAGGTGGCGCTCGACGGTCGGCAGCAGGACGTGGTGCTGCGGCTCAGCTCCGCCGCGCCGGTGTCGGTGGAGGAGTTGCGGGCCCTTCCGGTCGGACCGGTCAAGCTGGACGACATCGCGGACGTCACGCAGGCCGAGGGGCCGCAGCAGGTGACGCGGATCGACGGTGAGCGCAGCGTCTCGGTGACCGGTGCGGCGACCGGGTCCAACCTGGGCGCGACCACCAAGGAGCTGCAGAAGCGGCTCGACGGCATCGACGTTCCGGGAGCGACCTTCACCATCGGTGGGGTCAGCGCCGACCAGTCGGACGCTTTCGGCGACCTGGGCCTGGCGGTGCTCGTCGCCATCGCGATCGTGTTCCTGATCATGGTGGCGACGTTCCGCAGCCTCACCCAGGCGTTGATCCTGCTGATCTCCATCCCGTTCGCGTCGACCGGCGCGATCGGTCTGCTGCTGATCACCGGGACGCCGCTGGGCGTGCCGGCGTTGATCGGCGTGCTCATGCTGGTCGGCATCGTGGTGACCAACGCGATCGTGCTGCTCGACCTGATCAACCAGTACCGGGCACGGGGCATGGGGGTCCAGGAGGCGGTTGTCGAGGGTGGCCGGCGTCGGCTGCGACCGATCCTCATGACCGCGGTCGCGACGATCTTCGCGCTGCTGCCGATGGCCTTCGGGTTGACCGGTGAGGGCGGCTTCATCTCGCAGCCGCTGGCCGTCGTGGTGATCGGTGGCCTGCTCAGCTCGACGCTGCTGACGCTGATCCTGGTGCCGACGCTCTACTCGATGGTGGAGCACACCAAGGAGTCGCTGCGGGGGCGTCGTCGTGGGCGGCGGTCCGACGAGACGGCGCCGAGCGGGTCGGAGAGCGTCGAGCCGGACGGTCCGAACCAGTTGGCGGTGCCGGCGGGCGCACCGGCAGCGACGCCGGCCACGGGCGCGCAGCCCCCGGCGACCCGTCCCGCGCCGTCGGGCGCGCTGGTGGACGGCACCGACCAGTTCGAGGTGTTGCGGCTGCCGCGCAGCCGCAGGTCGCCGCTGCCCCCGTCGGAGTCGACGGACTAGTCGGACGACATCGGCACAGCGCCCCCGGCAGGATCACCTGCCGGGGGCGCTGCCGTCCACGCCCGAGCGACACCGATCGAACGACCGGCCCTCCGCTGTGGGTCATGTCTTGCATACTCCTGGTAGATGTCGGGATGGACGAGCGAGGCAGGCACATGACCGAGGGCGCGCGCGGGTGGTCCCGGCGCGACCTGCTGCGCCGCGGCGCTCTGCTGGTGACCGGTGCGGCCGCCGGGGCGGGCGGCGCGGATCTCTGGTTGACCCACCGGCGGCTGCCGCTGGCCGGCGGCCCGGCCAGCGCCACGGTCGGCAACGGAGCGCAGGACGTCGGCGACGGCGCGCTGCCGGTCGTCTGGTCGGGATCGACCACCCAGCGGCTGGTCGCGCTCACCTTCGACGACGGCCCGGCGCCACAGTGGACGCCGATGGTGCTGGACACCCTCGCCCAGCACCGGGTGCCCGCCACGTTCTTCCTGGTCGGCACTCAGGTCCGCAAGCACGCCGACCTCGTCCGCGACCGGCTCGCCGAGCACGAGGTGGGCAATCACAGCTGGGCGCACCGGGATCTCGCCCAACTGGACGCCGCCGCGGCGTACGACGACCTGAGCCGCACCCACGACATGATCACCGACGTGACGGGCAGGGCCCCGCGCCTGGTCCGCCCGCCGTACGGCCACCTGGGCGGCGCGGTGCTGCACGCGGCCGCCCGGTTGAACTACCGGCTGGTGCTCTGGTCGTCGCAGATGGTGGAGCGGGAGTTTCCCGACGACCCGGCCGGCCATGCCCGCCGGATCGTGGACGGCGTCCGGCCGGGGACGATCCTGCTCGGGCACGACGTCGGTCAGCGGCGGCGTCTGGTCGCGCTGCGCGGCCTCCCCGACATGATCGTCGGCCTGCGGGAGCGCGGGTACCGCTTCGTCACCGTCTCGTCGCTGCTGGGAGCGGGTGTAGCCCCGACGACGACCGGGTAGGGTGCCCGTCCGTGGCGTCCACCCTTTCGGTCCTTACCGGCAATCGGAGTTTCCGCAACCTCTTCCTCGCCGAGCTGGTGGTCTTCGGGGCCGACTGGTTCGTCATGGTGCCGCTGCTGGTGCTGCTGCCCCACCTGACCGGCAGCGGCGTCTGGGGTGCCCTGGTGCTGGCGGTGGACACCGGCATCGTGGCGCTGCTGCTGCCGTACACCGGCACCATCGCCGACCGCTTCGACCGGCGGAAGATCATGATCGCCGCGAACGTGGCCGCGCTGGCGGGTGTGCTGTTGCTGCTGGGGGTCCGCGACCGCGGCACGGCCTGGCTGGCGCTGGTGGCGATCGGGGTCGTCGCGGTAGCCAAGGCGTTCTACTCGCCCGCCGCCCAGGCCGCGCTGCCGAACGTGTTGGAACCGCACGAGCTGGCCGCCGGTAACGCCGTGGCCGGCTCGGCCTGGGGCACCATGACGGTGGTGGGCGCCTCACTGGGCGGTGTGCTCAGCTCGGCCGCCGGCCCGTACGCCTGCTTCTGGGTGGCGGCGGTGGGCCTGGCACTGGCCGCGGGCCTCGCCACGCGAATCCGCCGGCCGTTGCAGGCGGCCCGCGACCCGCTGGTGCCGGCGCAGCGGACCTGGTCGGCGGTCCGCGAGGCGCTCGGCTACATCGGCCACCGGCCGCGGGTGCTGGCGCTGGTCACGGTCAAGTCGGCGGTCGGTCTGGGCAACGGGGTGTTGACCGTGTTTCCGCTGCTCGCCGGCGTCTACGGCGTCGGCTCGCTGGGGGCCGGTCTGCTCTTCGCGGTGCGCGGGGCCGGTGCCCTGGTCGGGCCGATCCTGATGCGTCGGGTGTTGACCAACCGGTCCTGGCTGCTGCCGGGGCTCGCGCTGTCCATGTCGCTCTACGGGTTGTCCTATGTGGGTGCGTCGGTGGTGCGCTGGTTCCCGCTGGTGCTGTTGCTGGTGTTCGTGGCGCACTTCGCGGGCGGCAGCAACTGGGTGATGTCCAACTTCGCCCTGCAGGGCGAGGTGCCGGACCGGCTGCGCGGGCGCGTCTTCGCCACCGACATGATGCTCGCGACGCTGGCCATCTCGGTGAGTCAACTGGCAGTGGCCCTGGTCGTGGACGTGGTGGACGAGCGGGTGGTGCTGGCCGGCTGCGGACTGGTCACGGTCGTGTACGCGATCGGCTGGCGGATCGCCACCCGCCGTCTCTCGCTTACCGATCCGGCCGCCGAACCGGTCCCCGACCCGGCAGGCTGAGACGCGGTCCGGTCCCATGGTGCGGGCGACCCAACGGATCGTCGGTGCCGCGCCCTAGCATGAGCGCGTGCCGACGAACTTCACCGCCGGGCCGGTCCGGGTCCGGGTTCCCGCGACGAGTGCCAACCTCGGTCCGGGCTTCGACGCGCTGGGGCTCGCCCTCGGGCTCTACGACGACCTGTCCGCCGAGGTGTCGTCCGGCGGGGTCCGGGTAAGGGTCACCGGCCAGGGCGCCGGTGAGCTGCCGGACGACGACCAGCACCTCGTGGTGCGGGCGATGCGCGCCACGTTCGACGTCCTGGGTGCGCAGCCGGCCGGCCTCGGGGTCGAGTGCGTCAACCGGATACCGCAGGCGCGCGGCCTCGGATCGTCCTCGGCCGCCATCGTCGCGGGGGTCCTGCTGGCCCGTGCTCTCGTCGCGGACGGCGAGCGACTGCTGGACGAGCCGGGAGTCCTTCGACTGGCCGCCGAGATCGAGGGCCACCCGGACAATGTGGCGCCGTGCCTGCTCGGCGGCTTCACGGTGGCCTGGACCGAGCCGGGCGGCGCCCGTGCGGTGTCCCTGCCGGTCGCCGAAGCCGTACGACCCACGGTTTTCGTACCCTCCGAGCGGGGCCTGACCGCGACCGCACGGGCGGCGCTGCCGGCGACCGTGCCCCACGCCGACGCCGCGATGACCGCGGGACGGGCTGCGTTGCTGGTGCACGCGCTCACCACGGACCCGGCGCTGCTCTTGCCGGCCACCGTCGACCGCCTGCACCAGGACTACCGGGCACCCGGGATGCCGGGCACGTCGGCGCTGGTCAGAGCGTTGCGAGCGGCTGGTGTGGCGGCTGTGGTCTCTGGGGCCGGGCCGAGTGTGCTGGCGTTCGGCGAGCCGCCGACAGGCCTCGACGAGGGAACAGACTGGCAGATCTGGAAGTTACCGATAGACGTCAGCGGCGCACGGGTTGCCCGGGGTAGACTTGGACACGCCGAGCGGGACCCTGTTGCCGCAGGTCGGAAGAGTTGATTACGCTCTAGACCTAGCACAGCCGCGAAGCACGCGATCTCCTGCGGGGCGGCGCACCCCCGAAGCTCTCGGCGGTCAGCCCGTCACCCCTGCCAAGGCCCACGCCGCACCGCAGTTTCCACAGGTCGCCGCAGGCGGCGAGACCTGCCCACCGCCTTTGGTGGGTCGGGAAACCACCGGCTGCTGTGTCACAGACTCCCGCGACGCGTCCTTGCGAGGCGGGTGCACCGAGGCCGCCCGGCCACCTGAGTTCCGACTCCGGGCAGTCCCGGCCTTTATCGAGGGAAGGAATCCATTGAGCGACACCACCGACGTGACGTCGGATGTTTCCAACGTCGCTGGCGATGCCACCGCTGCCGCTCCCGCCCGTCGTCGGCGCAGCGGTACCGGTCTGTCGGCGATGCTGCTGCCAGAGCTGCAGAGCCTGGCTGCGTCGCTCGGCATCTCCGGCACTGCTCGCATGCGCAAGGGTGAGCTGATCGCCGCGATCTCCGAGCGGCAGGGCGGCAACGCCGCCGGAACCCCTCGACCGCGTGCCGAGGTCGCCGCTGCGGCTGCTCCGGCCCGTGAAGAGGTGCGGGAGAGCGTGGATCGCCCGGCGGCCGAGGGTCGCAGCACCGACCAGGCGCCGGCCGAGCCGGCCGCCGAGACCGAGAGCCGTGGTCGCTCCCGGCGCAGCCGGACTGCTGCGGCGGAGGCCCGTGCCCCCGAGGCCAACGCCTCGGAGGCACCGCGCGCCGAGGCCCGCACCGAAGAGGTGGAGGGCGGCGAGCGTTCCGACCGTGGCGAGAACCGCCGCGACCGGGCCGAGCGCAACGACCGTTCCGAGCGGGCCGACCGCAACGATCGTTCCGAGCGGACCGAGCGCAACGACCGTTCCGAGCGGGCCGACCGCAACGACCGTTCCGAGCGGACCGAGCGCAACGACCGTTCCGACCGGGCCGACCGCAACGACCGTTCCGAGCGGGCCGAGCGTGGTGACCGCAACGACCGGGGTGATCGCGGCGACCGGGCCGAGCGCAACGATCGGGCCGAGCGTTCCGACCGGGGCGAGCGTGCCGAGCGCAACGACCGCGGCGAGCGGGCGGCCGAGCGTGGTGACCGCAATGACCGCAACGACCGTTCGGAGCGGGCCGACCGCAACGACCGTGGTCAGCGCGTCGAGCGCGTCGAGCGCGACAGCGACGACGACGACGGAGAGGGCGGCGGTCGGCGTGGCCGGCGCAGTCGCTTCCGGGACCGTCGGCGCGGCCGTGGCGAGCGCGGGGACACCGGCGCTGAGACCGGCGGCCGTGAGCCGCAGGTCGGCGAGGACGAGGTGCTCGTCCCCGTCGCCGGCATCATCGACGTACTCGACAACTACGCCTTCGTGCGGACGACCGGTTACCTGGCCGGCCCGAACGACGTGTACGTCTCGATGTCTCAGATCAAGAAGTACGGCCTGCGTCGCGGTGACGCGATCACCGGTGCCGTGCGGGCGGCCCGCGAGGGCGGCAACACCGGCGACCAGCGGCGGGACAAGTACAACCCGCTGATGCGGCTGGACACGATCAACGGGATGGAGCCGGACGAGGCGCGGCGTCGTCCGGAGTTCTACAAGCTCACTCCGCTCTACCCGCAGGAGCGTCTGCGGCTGGAGACCGAGCCGCACATCCTGACCACCCGGGTCATCGATCTGGTCATGCCGATCGGCAAGGGCCAGCGGGCGCTCATCCAGTCTCCGCCGAAGGCGGGTAAGACGATGGTGCTGCAGGCGATCGCCAACGCGATCACCCGCAACAACCCGGAGTGCCACCTCATGGTGGTGCTGGTCGACGAGCGGCCCGAAGAGGTCACCGACATGCAGCGGTCGATCAAGGGCGAGGTCATCGCGGCCACGTTCGACCGTCCGCCGCAGGACCACACCACGGTGGCGGAGCTGGCGATCGAGCGGGCCAAGCGCCTGGTCGAGCTGGGGCACGACGTCGTCGTGCTGCTCGACTCGGTGACGCGGCTCGGCCGGTCGTACAACCTGGCGGCGCCGGCCAGCGGTCGGATCATGTCGGGTGGTATCGACTCCACCGCGCTCTACCCGCCGAAGCGGTTCCTCGGCGCGGCCCGCAACATCGAGAACGGCGGGTCGCTGACCATCATCGCCACGGCGCTGGTGGAGACCGGGTCCATGGCGGACACGGTCATCTTCGAGGAGTTCAAGGGCACCGGTAACGCCGAGTTGAAGCTGGACCGGAAGATCGCCGACAAGCGGACCTTCCCGGCCATCGACATCAACCCGTCCGGTACGCGTAAGGAAGAGGTCCTGCTCGCGCCCGAGGAGCTGGCCATCATCCACAAGCTCCGCAAGGTGCTGCACTCGTTGGACTCGCAGGCCGCGATGGATCTGCTGCTGGACCGCCTCAAGCAGTCCCGCACCAACATCGAGTTCCTGATGCAGATCGCGAAGTCGACGCCGGGGGAGTGACCCTGCGTCGGTGACCGACCGACGAAGAGAGGCGCGGCCGTAACGGCCGCGCCTCTCTTCGTTTCCGGACTCAAGCCACCCCGGCCCACCCCACCTGTGCTCCACACGTCCTTTGCTCTGCTTCAACCGACGCAACAGAGAGCGGCGCGAACCGTTGCGTCCGCTGAAGCAGAGCAAAGGTGGCGCAGGGGGCGGCCGGAGGGGGCGGCCGGAGGGGCGGAGCCGTACCCCCCCCCGCGGGGTACGCACGGCGGAGCGAATAGCCCGCCCGGGCGGCGGGAATGCGGACGGGGAGGTACGTGTTGACGATGCCGGACGAGGTGTGCGGCCCGATTGCCGGGTCGGCTCAGGCCCATGGCACACTGGTCAATCGGCCACCGGTTCCGGTTCACGCCCGAGCCCGTCGCGTACGGCGCGACGAGTGATGACGGCGACCCGGCGACCACCAACGAGAGGACCGAGGCGAGATGAAGGCAAACATCCACCCGGAGTACGTGACCACCGAGGTCAGCTGCTCCTGCGGTAACACGTTCACGACCCGCAGCACCGCCAAGGGCGGGGCGATCCACGTCGAGACCTGCAGCGCCTGCCACCCGTTCTACACCGGTAAGCAGCGCGTTCTCGACACCGCCGGTCGGGTCGCGAAGTTCCAGCAGAAGTACGCCAAGGTTCAGGCCAAGAAGGCCAAGTAACTCCCCGTTCGGCGCCCGTGTCCGGTTTTCCGCCGGACACGGGCGCCGTCCGCGTTTCGCCTGTTTCCACGCGCCGTCGGCCATCGGGCCGAGTCCGGTGTCGCACCGTCGAAGGAGCATCCGCAGCATGAGCAGCGAGCGTCTGGCCGGCCTCCTCGACGAGTACGCGGAGCTGGAGAAGCGGTTGGCCGACCCGGCCATCCACGCCGACCAGGCGACCGCGCGTCGGGTGGGTCGCCGGTACGCCGAGCTGGTGCCGCTGCACAAGGCCGCCGGCGAGCTGGAGCAGGCCCGCTCCGACCTGGCCGCGGCCCGTGAACTGGCCGACGAGGATCCCTCGTTCGCCGCCGAGGCGGACTCCATCGCGGCGTCGGTGCCGGCCCTGGAGGAGCGCCTGGCCGAGCTGCTCATCCCGCGCGATCCGCACGACGCCAAGGACGTGATCGTCGAGATCAAGGCCGGCGAGGGCGGTGAGGAGTCGGCGCTGTTCGCCGGCGACCTGCTGCGGATGTACACCCGGTACGCCGAGCGGCACGGCTGGATCACCGAGGTGATCGACGCGCAGGACTCCGACCTCGGCGGGGTCAAGGACGTCTCTCTGTCGATCAAGACGAAGGGCGTGCCGGAGGGCGGGAACGGCGTCTGGTCGCGGCTCAAGTGGGAGGGCGGCGTGCACCGGGTGCAGCGCGTACCGGTCACCGAGTCGCAGGGCCGCATCCACACGAGCGCCGCCGGGGTGCTGGTGCTGCCGGAGGCCGAGGACGTCGACGTCACCATCGATCAGAACGACCTGCGTATCGACGTGTTCCGCTCGTCCGGTCCGGGTGGTCAGTCGGTGAACACGACGGACTCGGCGGTACGGATCACGCACGTCCCGACCGGCATCGTCGTCTCCTGTCAGAACGAGAAGTCCCAGTTGCAGAACCGTGAGCAGGCGATGCGGATCCTGCGGGCCCGGCTGCTCGCCGCCGCTCAGGAGCAGGCCGACGCCGCCGCGTCGGACGCCCGCAAGGCGCAGGTGCGCACCGTGGACCGCTCGGAGCGCATCCGCACCTACAACTTCCCGCAGAACCGGATCACCGACCACCGGATCGGCTACACGGCGTACAACCTGGACCTGGCGCTCGCCGGCGACCTGGACGGGGTGCTGGACGCCCTCGTCGAGGCCGACCGCGCCGCCCGCCTCGCCGGCGACACCGAGCTGACCCGCCGCTGACCGCTGCCAGCCGTTGATCGACCCCGCCGAGGGGTCAACTCGCGCGGGGCCGCGACTTGGCGCGCAGCATCTCCCGGTCGGCCTGCTCGAAGGCGACGCTGAGCGCGTCGCGCAGCCCGCCTCCGCCGGAGACCTCGGCGAAGCCGATGCTCACCCCGACCGGGGTGCCCGGCACCAGCGACTCCCAGTCCTCGTTGCGTACCGCCGCCTCGATCCGGCGAGCCACCTCGGCGGCCTCGGTCATGCCGGTGTCCGGGAGCACCACGACGAACTCGTCGCCGCCGTAGCGGGCCACGAAGTCACCCCGGCGCATCACCCGGTTGATCACTCCGGCGATGCGTTGCAGCACCAGGTCACCGGAGTGGTGGCCGTGCCGGGTGTTGACCGCCTTGAAGCCGTCCAGGTCGCACACGCCGATGACGACCCGCTCGCCCCGGGTGACGACAGCGGTGATGTACCGCTCGAGGCGACGTCGGTTGGGCAGCCCGGTGAGCGGGTCGGTCAACGCCTCACCCTCGTATCGTGCCGCCTCCCGACGCATCTCCTCGTGGTCGATACGGGCGGCGATGCCGTCGATGTAGACGTCGCGGAGCCGGTCGTTTCGCTGCGCGGCGAGCCGGAACGCCAGCCGGTCGGCCCGGTGGGCCGCGGGATGGTCACCGGCGCGGGCCAGCGCGATGCTGCGCAGCCGGGCCGGCTCGGCCGCCCCGAGCGTCTCGGTGGACACCCGGATGGTGTCCAGCCGGGTGACCGCCTCGATGGGCCGACCGTCGGCGACGGCCAGGCAGACCATGCCGAGCTGCCGCAGGTCCCGCGCGCGGGCGCTGTCACCGCCGTGGGTGAGGAGCCGGGAGGGTACGGCATCGCCGGGCGGTTCCAGCGTGTCGCCGAGCGCTGCCTGCCGTGCCGCCGAATACCCGTACGCGGCGAGACTGCTCGGACGCAGACGACCAGCCCGCCCGCTGTGGACGAACTGCGCCAGGTCGGCCGCCACGTCCCGCAGCACGCGCAGGCAGCCGTCACTGTCGCCGTTGTGGTCCAGCGCCACGGCGTTACGCAGCCGGATGCCCGGCGCGGCGAACGTCTCCTCCGGGATTCCGGCGGTCAGACCGAGCTGCCGTGCACGTTCGATCGCGCCCAGGGCGTACCCGTGGAAGCTGAGGTAGCTGTAGGCCATCGCGAGGTCGTGCCAGCCCCAGGCGGTGTCCCGGTCCGGGTCGTCGACGGCGCTGAGCGCCCGGGCGGCCTTGACGAGGTGGGTGACGCAGCGGTCCAGCGCGCCCTGGTGGTGCGCGGCGAGGGCGGCCAGCGCGTTGAGGTGCCCGTGCAGGTAGGGCTCCGCGAGGTCGCGGACAGCCGCGGACGCCTCCTCGATGGCCCGGGTGAACTCCGCCGTCCGGCCGAGATTGATCAGCGCCGAGAGGCGCTGCACCATGGCGTCCGCGCGAGCCGCCGGGTCCGAGGTGGTACGGATCACCCGTTCCAGGAGGGTGTACGACTCCGCGGAGCGACTTGCTTCCTGCAAAGCGCGGGCGTGCGAGAGAGTGTCAACCTGGTCATGGACCCGGTCGAGCCAGCCCACCCACAACCTCCCGTCGTGTGCGCCTCGACGCACCCGTTCATGGCGTCGTCCGCGACGCTTCATGATTATCGTGTGACCACTCTGCCGCAACACCCCCCCGAAGGGACAGGTCGTACCCGTCCGTCCGCCGCGGTGGCCCGGGCGGCCCGCGTGCTCGCGGCGGCCGGGGTGGGCCCGGCGCGCGTGGAGGCCGAGCTGTTGGCCGCGTACGTGCTGGACGTGCCCCGGGGACGGCTGGCCCTCGCCGACGACCTGGACGACGCCCAGGTGGCCCGGCTCGACGAGCTGGTCGGGCGTCGTGCCGGCCGGGAGCCGTTGCAGCACCTGACCGGTCGGGCGGGCTTCCGGCACCTGGAGCTGGCGGTCGGTCCGGGCGTCTTCGTGCCCCGCCCGGAGACGGAGCTGCTGGCCGGCTGGGGTGTCGAGCAGGGCCGGGGCCGAACGGAACCGCTGGTGGTGGATCTGTGCAGCGGCACCGGCGCGATCGCGTTGGCGGTGGCGCAGGAGCTGCCCGGGGCGCGGGTGATCGCCGTCGAGCGGTCCTCGGCGGCGCTGGTGTGGCTCCGCCGCAACGCGGCCGAGCGGGCCGCTGCGGGGGACCGGCCGATCGAGGTGGTCGAGGCCGACGTGACCGCTGCGGACCTGCTGGAGGGCCTGGTGGGTCGGGTGGACGTGTTGCTCTGTAATCCGCCGTACGTGCCCGTGGACGTGGTGGTGCCGCCGGAGGTGGCCGCACATGATCCGGCGGAGGCGGTCTTCGGAGGCGCCGACGGGCTGGCGGTGATCCGGCCGGTGGTCGACCGGGCGGCGGCGCTGCTGCGACCCGGCGGCGTGATCGGGGTCGAGCACGACGACACGCACGACGTGGCGGTGCCGGAGCTGTTCGCCCGGGACGGCCGTTTCGACGCTGTTACGGAACATCCGGACCTCACCGGCCGGCCCCGGTACGCCACGGCGTCCCGACGGGCGGACGGCCAGCACACCGCGTCCGGGCCGGCGTGGCAGACTGACTCCCCGTGATGCTTTACGACTGCCGATCGCCCGCAGATCGGGACCGCGGCATCGCTGCGGCCATCGAGGCGGTCAAGAACGGCGAGCTGGTCGTCCTTCCGACGGACACCGTCTACGGGATCGGCGCGGACGCGTTCACGCCGTATGCGGTCAAGGCGCTGCTGGACGCGAAGGGCCGGGGCCGGCAGATGCCGCCGCCGGTGCTGATCGGTTCGCGGCACACCCTGGACGGCCTGGTCTTCTCGCTGCCCTCGGCGGCGCGGGACCTGGTGGAGGCGTTCTGGCCGGGTGCGCTGACGATCGTGGTCGAGCACTCGCCGAGCCTGCAGTGGGACCTGGGTGACAAGACCGGCACGGTGGCGGTGCGGATGCCGCTGCATCCGGTGGCCCTGGAGGTGCTGCGGGAGACCGGCCCGATGGCGGTCTCCTCGGCCAACAAGACGGGCCAGCCGGCCGCGGTGACCGCCGAGGAGGCGCGCGACCAGCTCAGTTACTCGGTGCGCGCGTACCTGGAGGCCGGGCCCTGCCCCGATCCGGTGCCGAGCACGATCGTGGACCTGACCGGCGAGGTGCCGCAGTTGCTGCGGGCCGGCGCGATTCCGCTGGAGAAGCTGCGCGACGTCGTACCGGACCTCCTCGACGTCCAGGGGGCCTGAGTGCCCCCGTTCACCGTCCTGCACGTGTGTATGGGCAACATCTGCCGTTCGCCGATGGCGGAGCGGCTGCTGGCCCTCGCGGTGCGGGAACGGTTGGCGCGGCGTTCGCAGGACCCGGCCACGGCCGAGGAGTTGCTGCACAGCCACAGCGCCGGCACCGGTGGCTGGCATGCGGGCGAGGAGATGAACCCGCCGGCGGCGCGACAGGTCATCGACCGTGGCGGTGACGTCGACGGGTTCGCGGCGCGCAAGCTGCGCTCGGACCACATCGACGCCGCCGACCTGGTTCTGACGGCCACGGCCGACCAGCAGGAGTACGTGGTGGCGCTCCGCCCGGACGCGGCGGCCCGTACCTTCGTGCTGGGTGAGTTCGGCCGGCTGCTGGCCGCGGTGGACGCCGCCGCGTTGCCGGCGGGCGAGGCGACCCCGGAGGCGGTGTACGCGCGGGGCGTGGCCCTGGTGGCGGCGGCGCACGACAATCGGCTGGGCGCCTCCGCGCTGCCCACCGACGATCTCGACGATCCGTGGGGTCGCGGCGACCAGTGCTTCACCCGGGTCGCGGACGAGATCGAGGAGACGGTCCACCCGCTGGCGGCCACGCTGCTGCCCTGAGCGCCGTGCGAGTTTCCTCCGGGTTTGGGGAAAACCAGGGGCGAAAGGTGCGTTGCGGGTCATTCTGAACGGGTCCTAGCGTGACCGGCTCCTGCGGGGAGAGCTGATGATCCGGGCCCGACTCGACAAACTGCTGACCGTGGTGATCGCCGGCGTGCTGGCCGGACTGGTGCTGGCCGGTGCCGCCCTACCCGCGGCCCTGGTCTTCGGTATCGGCTTCAGCGCCCTCAGCACGCCGTACTCGGAGCTGCCCAACACGCTCCGTACGCCGCCCACGGCGCAGCGCTCCAACCTCTACGCCAACGACGGCACCACCCTGATCACCTCCTTCTACCAGGAGGATCGGGTGGACGTCCCGCTGCGCGAGGTCGCCCCGGTGATGCGCCAGGCCATCGTGGCCGCCGAGGATGTCCGGTTCTACCAGCACAGCGGGGTGGACCTGCGCGGGGTGGTGCGCGCCTTCACGGTCAACAAGCGGGACGGCAGGACCCGGCAGGGCGCCTCCACCCTGACGATGCAGTACGTCCGTAACGTGCTCGGCAGCGACCCCCGGCTCACCGAGCGGCAGCGCCAGGCGGCGACCGAGATCACCACCGCCCGCAAGCTGCAGGAGATGCGGTACGCGTTGGCGCTGGAGCGGGAGTTGAGCAAGGAGGACATCCTCACCCGCTACCTCAACATCGCCTACTTCGGCGCCGGGGCGTACGGGATCGCGGCGGCCAGCAAGCGCTACTTCTCGGTATCGCCCGCGGAGCTGACCCTGCCCCAGGCCGCGCTGCTGGCCGGGTTGGTCCGGTCGCCGGACAGTGACGACCCGATCAACGGGGACGCCGACAGCGCTCTGCACCGGCGGACGTACGTGCTGGAACGCCTGGTCGAGACGGGTCAGGTCCCCGCCGATGCCGCAGCGGCGGCACTCGCCGAGCCTCTGCAGCTGCGACCCAGCGAGACACCGAACGACTGCACGGGTGTGCCCGACGGGCACAACGACTGGGGTTTCTTCTGCGACTGGTTCACCCGCTGGTGGAGCAGCCAGTCGGCGTTCGGGTCGAGCGCCGACGAGCGGCAGCGCACGCTGCGCCGCGGCGGGTTCTCCATCGTGTCGTCGCTCGACCCGGCCGTGCAGCGGACCACCACCGAGCAGGTCCTGCGCATCTACCGACAGACCGAGGCCCGGGCCGTACCGACCGCCGTGGTGCAGCCGGGCACCGGCCGGGTGCTGGCGATGTCGGTGAACCGCACCTACAGCGTCAAGGACAACCCGGTCGGACAGAAGAACCACCCCAACACGGTCAACCAGCTCGTCGCCGGCGGTGGGGCCATCGACGGGTATCAGGGCGGTTCGACGTTCAAGCTCTTCGCCCTGCTGGCCGCGTTGGAATCCGGCCTGCCGCTGTCGACCGACTTCACGGCGCCGACGCAACTGCTCACCCGCTTCCCGGTGACCGGGCCGGGCAGCTGTGACGGGCGCTGGTGCCCGTCCAACGCCAGCCCCTCGTCGATGGACGGCCCCCGCACCATGTGGACCGCGTTCGGCAGGTCGGTGAACACCTACTTCGCGTGGCTCACCGAGCGGGTCGGCGCGGACCGGGTGGTGGAAATGGCCGAGCGGCTCGGCATCGTGCTGCGCGCCGACTCCGACGAGCGGCTGGCCCGCTACGGCGCGAAGGACTGGGGCCCGTTCACCCTGGGCGTGGCCGCGACGACCCCGCTGGACCTGGCGACGGCGTACGCGACGGTGGCGGCCGAGGGGACGTGGTGCGCGCCGCTGCCGGTGGTCTCGATCAGCGACTCGGCCGGCCGTTCGGTGGACGCCGCCAAGCCGGACTGCCGCCAGGTGCTCGACACCGACGTGGCACGGGCGGCGGCGGACGCGGCCCGCTGCCCGGTGGGCGACCAGTCGATGTACGGGCGGTGCGACGGCGCCACAGCGCCCGACCTGCGATCCCGACTGGGCCGTCCGGTGGCCGGCAAGACCGGCAGCTCCGAGCGGTACGAGACGGAGACAGTGGTGGCCTTCACCCCGCAGTTGGCGGTCGCCTCGATGGCCGCCAACCCCGACGACCCGCGCGACGCGGTCGGTCAGGCGGTGCAGGCCCGCATGGTGACCGGGGTGGGCGAGGTGCTCGCCAGTGCCCTGCGAAACCAGCCCGTACAGGACTTCGTCCCCCCAAGCGAACGCGCCGCCTTCCAGCTAACCGCCGCCCGCACCACAAACTAACCCCGCCCCCCGCCCCGCCCGTCCCTGCCCGCGCCCGCGCCCCCGTTCCCGTCGCGCCGATCTTGCAGTTTCTGCGGGGATTTAGGGTGCCAAGGCCGCAAATCGGCAACACAAAGTGCAAGATCGCGTGAGGCGGGGGTTCAGCTCCGGGATGCGCGGGCTCTCGCCGCCGCTGCCGCCCCGCCCCGCCCCGCCCCGGGCTCGGGCCCGCCCCGGGCTCGGCGATCTTGCACTTTCTGTGGCGACTTAAGGACACCAAACGGGCAAAACGGCAACAGAATGTGCAAGATCGGCGTCGGCGTCGGCGTCGGCGTCGGCGTCGGCGTGGGCGTGGGCATGGCGTGGCGTGGGCGCTGGCAAGGGGTGCGCCTGGGCGAGCGGGTGGGGGTGGGCGTGGGGCGTGGGGCGTGGGGGTGGTTAGGGGGTTTGTTCGGCGTTGCGGGCTATGTTGCGGGCCATCCCGCCGAAGATCACCGCGTGGAACGGCGTCACCGAACCCCAGTAGGCGTGCCCGGCCAGACCGCGGGGGAGGAAGACGGCGCGTTGCTGGTAGCGGCTGTGGCCGTCCTCGGTCGGGAGCGCCCGCATCTCCAGCCAGGCACGGCCGGGTAGCCGCATCTCCGCGCGCAGCCGTAACAACTCGCCGGGGATGATCTCCTCCACCCGCCAGAAGTCCAGCGCCTCGCCGACCTGGAGGCGGTGCGGGTCGCGCCGGCCCCGTCGTAGCCCCACACCGCCGACCAGCCGGTCCAACCAGCCGCGTACCGACCAGGCGAGGGGGAACGAGTACCAGCCGTGCTCGCCGCCGACTCCCTCGATGACGCGCCAGAGCGCGGTCGGCGATGCGTCCACCGCCCGTTCCCGCACGTCGGTGTAGACGGTGCCGCCGGACCAGTCCGGGTCGCTGGGCAGTGGCTCGGCGGGCGCGTCCGGGCCGCTGGCGGTCGACCAGCGTGTCTCCACCTGCGCGTCGCGTACCTTGGCCAGCGCCAACGCCACCGCCTCGTCGAAGCCGGTGAGGCCGTCCGGCGGGTCGGGCACGTACCGGGCGATGTCGTGTTCGTGGGCGACGGCCTCGTGGATCAGGCTCTCCACCAGCGGGCGGGCGATCTTGTTCGGCACCGGGGTGATGAGGCCGACCCAGTGCGACGAGAGCGACGGTGTGAGGGGCCGGACCGGCAGGATGATCCGCCGCCGCAGGCCGGCCACCCGCGCGTAGCGCTGCATCATCTCGCGGAAGGTCAGCACGTCCGGGCCGCCGATGTCGAAACCGCGGTTGACCTCGGGGGGCAGCGTGGTGCAGCCGACCAGGTAGCGCAGCACGTCGCGGACCGCGATCGGCTGGATCCGGTTGCGGACCCACCGTGGCGTGACCATGGCGGGCAGCCGCTCGGTCAGGTAGCGCAGCATCTCGAACGACGCCGAGCCGGAGCCGATGATCACCGCGGCGCGGAGCACCGCCGTGGGCACCCCGCTGGACAGCAGGATCCGGCCCACCTCGGCCCGGGACCGCAGGTGCGGCGAGGGGACCTCGGCGTCGGCTGCCGGCTCCGGACCACCGAGGTAGACGATCCGGCGTACGCCTGCCGCGCGGGCCGCCGCCGCGAAGTTCGTCGCCGCCGTGCGGTCGGCCGCCTCGAAGTCCTTCCGGCCGAGCGAGTGCACCAGGAAGTACGCGACGTCCACGTCGGCGAAGGCTGCGGCCAGTGTCTCGGGCCGGCTCAGGTCACCCTCGACGATCTCGGCCGCCGCCGCCCAGGGCACGTCGCGCAGGCGTACGGCCTTGCGGGCCAGGCAACGCACGGTGTGCCCGTCGGCGAGCAGCAGCGGCGTCAGCCGCCCGCCGATGTATCCGGTGGCTCCGGTGACGAGGCATCTCACGGCTTCCAGTGTGCGGCTCCCGAGGGCCTGTTGCACAGGAACTGGCCGGCCTGCGGCGGGCCCGGACGACGCCTTGCCGGATCGCCGCCCGGACTCCACCTCGGCTCGGCCGCCCTTGTGCCACAGGCCCTAGACTCGTTCGCTGTGGAGACCGAGACGAGCACCTTCTGGGGGCCGGATTTCGCCCAGCTCAGGGCCACCGATCCGGAGATCGCCGGGGTGGTCCTCGGCGAGTTGGACCGGTTGCGGGGTGGCCTGCAACTGATCGCGAGCGAGAACCTGACCTCGCCGGCGGTGCTGGCCGCGCTCGGCTCGACGCTCACCAACAAGTACGCCGAGGGCTACCCGGGCCGGCGCTACTACGGCGGCTGTGCCGAGGTGGACCGGGCCGAGGAGATCGCGATCGCCCGTGCGAAGGAGTTGTTCGGGGCCGAGCACGCCAACCTCCAGCCGCACTCCGGGGCGAGCGCCAACCTGGCCGCGTACGCGGCTCTGGTGCAGCCGGGGGACACGGTGCTGGCGATGGACCTGCCGCACGGTGGGCACCTGACCCACGGCAGCAGGGTGAACTTCTCCGGCACGTGGTTCCACCCGGTCGGTTACCCGGTCCGCCCGGACACCGAGCTGATCGACTACGACGAGGTCCGCGACCTGGCCCGTGCGCACCGGCCCAAGCTGATCATCTGCGGGGCCACCGCGTACCCCCGGTTGATCGACTTCGCGCGGTTCCGGGAGATCGCCGACGAGGTCGGCGCGTACCTGATGGTGGACGCGGCCCACTTCATCGGCCTGGTGGCCGGCCGGGCCATCCCGTCCCCGGTGCCGTACGCCGACGTCGTCTGCGCCACCACCCACAAGGTGCTGCGCGGCCCGCGCGGCGGCATGATCCTGTGCCGCGAGTCGTTGGCCCAGCGGATCGACAAGGCCGTCTTCCCGTTCACCCAGGGCGGCCCGCTGATGCACGCGGTCGCGGCCAAGGCGGTCGCGCTGCGCGAGGCGGCGCAGCCGGAGTTCCAGACGTACGCCCGGCAGGTGGTCAGCAACGCGCAGGCGCTCGCCGCCGGGCTGGCCGACGAGGGGATGCGCCCGGTGTCCGGTGGAACCGACACCCACCTCGCGCTGATCGACCTGCGGGAGCTGGGGGTGACGGGCGCGGAGGCGGAGGCACGCTGCGACGCCGCCTCGATCACGCTCAACAAGAACGCCATCCCGTACGACCCGCAGCCGCCTCTGGTGGCCTCGGGTATCCGGGTCGGTACGCCGAGCGTCACCACTCAGGGCATGCGCGAGGGTGAGCTGCGGCAGGTGGCCGCCCTGATCGCGCGGGCGGTGCGCACGAACCCGGGTGAGCCGGGTGGCGTCGACGCGCTGACCACGATCGGCGCCGAGGTGGCCGAACTGGTCGCGGCCTTCCCGGCGTACCCCCGTGGCTGAGTCCGGGGTGGTCGAGCCCGCCGCCGACCGGCGGTGGCGGTTGCGGCACCTGCCGGTGCTGTTGGCCGCGTCGGCGGCGCTGGCGGTGGTCGCGGCCGTGGTCGGCGGGGTGACCGGTGGCGCGTCGGCCGCGCTCGGCGCGGCGGCCGGAGTGGGCGTGACGGTGTTCAGCTACACGCTCACGACAGTGGTGCTGGCGCGGGCCGACCAGGTCAACCCGCAGTTGCTGCTGCCGCTCGGTGTGGGGCTCTACGTGCTGAAGTTCACCCTGTTGGGTGTCGTCCTGGTGGCGGTGGCGTCGACCGGTTGGGCGGGGTTGATCCCGCTCTGCCTCGGCATCGTCGCCGGGGTGGCAGTGTGGACGGCGGCGCACCTCTGGTGGCTGACCACGGTGCACGCCCGCCGCTCCGGCTGACCTGGTCACCGACTCGGGGTGTCCCACCTATCGGACGCGCGGCAATGTGTCGGCCTCCGGTCATTTTCCGACGGGCGGAAGGGGAGTAGCGTGCCCACAGACGACGGCGCCCACGAGAAGCCCACACAACGACGGTTGTGCGGGGGGTGAGGCACAGCCTCGTCTTCCCGGCTGATATCGTTCGCCCCGTCATGGCTGATGACCAAACCCCCCGTCCCGCCGGTCAACCGGACGACTATCCGTCCGGGGCCGGTCAGGGTTGGACCGCGCTGAGCTACCTCATCGGAGGCATGCTCGTGTGGGGTTTCATCGGCTGGCTGGTCGACCAGTGGCTCGATACCGGTGGCGTCGCCACCGGGATCGGCTTCGTGCTCGGCATGGCTGGGGGAGTCATCCTGGTCATCCGCCGACTCGGCACGCCTACTTAGGAAGGGACGCGGTGTTCGGACAGGCGAACGTCCTGGCAGCGGGCCAGGCAGAATTCCCACCTAGCAAGGAGGACTTCTACCTGCCCAGCATCCTGCCCTGGGGTGCGGAGAACTCTTACTGGTTCACCAAGTTCACGCTGATGATCTGGATCGCGGTCGGTGTCCTGATCATTTTCTTCCTGGCGACCTACCGCAACCCGAAGCTGGTGCCGACCAAGAAGCAGTGGTTCGCCGAGTCGATCTACGGCTTCGTGCGGAACAACATCGCGGTCGACATGATCGGGCACCAGGGCGTGCGGTTCGCTCCGTACTTCACCACGCTCTTCTGCTTCGTGCTGCTGACGAACGCGTTCGCGATCATCCCGGTCTTCCAGATCTCGCCGAACTCGCACATCGCCTTCCCGGCGATCCTTGCGGTGATCAGCTACGTGCTGTTCAACTACATCGGCATCCGGCACCACGGCTTCGCCAAGTACTTCAAGCACGCCCTGATCCCGCCGGCGCCCTGGTACATCCTGCCGCTGCTGATCCCGATCGAGGCGTTCTCGACCTTCATCATCCGGCCGTTCTCACTGGCCGTTCGTCTCTTCGCGAACATGTTCGCCGGCCACATGCTCCTGCTGGTCTTCACGCTCGGCGGCTTCGCGATGCTCAGCGCCAACGCCTGGTTGGCGCCGGTGTCGGTGGTCTCCTGGGTGATGACCGTGGCGCTGACCCTTCTCGAAGCGCTGGTCATCGTCCTGCAGGCCTACGTCTTCACGGTGCTGAGCGCCAGCTACATCCAGGGCGCGCTCGCCGAAGAGCACTGATCCACGCACCAACCGTTGTCGTCCCGCGTGAGAGTCACGCGTGATAACCAGGAGGAACCACACCAATGGACGCTAGCGTTCTCGCCGAGGTCACCGGTAGCACCGCTGCCATCGGCTACGGTCTCGCCGCCATCGGCCCGGGCATC
This sequence comes from Micromonospora sp. NPDC005174, assembly GCF_040608495.1. Lineage (NCBI taxonomy): Bacteria > Bacillati > Actinomycetota > Actinomycetes > Micromonosporales > Micromonosporaceae > Micromonospora > Micromonospora sp. NPDC005174. The sequence goes on from NZ_JBEXIJ010000007.1 coordinate 222,574, forward strand.
GGCGTTGGCCTGGTCTTCGCCGCCTACATCCAGTCGACCGCCCGGCAGCCCGAGTCGTCGCGCATGACCCTGCCGTACGTCTGGATCGGCTTCGCCGTCATCGAGGCGCTCGCGCTGTTCGGCATCGCCTTCGGCTTCATCTGGGCCGGCTGATTCCGCCCCTTCCGACCGGGAGGTCACCCATGTTGTTCCTCCTCGCCGCCGAGGGTGGTGAGTCGGGCCACAACCCGATCATTCCGATCTGGCAAGAGATCGTGGTCGGCACGATCGCCTTCGCCGTGCTCTGCTTCGTGCTGATGAAGTTCGTCTTCCCGCGCATGGAGCAGACGTTCCAGGCTCGGGTCGACGCGATCGAGGGCGGCATCAAGCGCGCCGAGGCCGCGCAGGCCGAGGCGAACCAGCTGCTCGAGCAGTACCGTGCCCAGCTCGCCGAGGCTCGGACCGACGCCGCCAAGATCCGTGACGACGCGCGGGCCGACGCCGAGGGCATCCGTCAGGACATCCTCGCCAAGGCGCGGGAGGAGTCCGACCGGGTCATCCAGGCGGGCAAGGACGCGCTCGCCGCCGAGCGGGCCACCATCGTGCGCGAGCTGCGCGCGGAGGTCGGCACCATCGCGGTGGACCTGGCCAGCAAGATCGTCGGCGAGTCGCTGACCGACGAGGCGCGGCGCAAGGGCACTGTCGACCGGTTCCTGAGCGGTCTCGAGAGCACGGGGGCCCGCTGATGCAGGCCGCCAGCCGGGAGTCGTACAAGATCGCGGCCGAGCGCCTCGACGCGTACGTCCGCGGCGCGGAGCCGTCGGCGGTGGCCTCCACCGCCGACGCCGTCCTCTCCGTGGCGACCCTGCTGCGGCGTGAGCCGCGGCTGCGCCGGGCGCTCTCCGAGCCAGCCCGTTCCGGCGAGGACCGCGGGGCGCTGCTCGGCGACATGCTGGGCGGGCGGATCGGCGCGGACGCGCTCGACCTGCTCGTGACGCTGGTCTCCGGCCGGTGGTCGGCACCGTCGGAACTGCTCGACGGCACCGAGCGCCTCGGCGTGGAGGCGCTGCTGGCCAGCGCCGACTCCGCCGGTGAGCTGGGCGAGGTCGAGGACGAACTGTTCCGCTTCGGCCAGGTCGTGGGTGGTCAGCCGGCGCTGAGCAACGCGCTGGCCGACCCGGTCGCCCCGGTCGAGCAGCGGGCCACCCTGGCCCGCGAGCTGCTCGCCGACAAGGCCCGTCCGGTCACCGTCCGCCTCGTCGAGGCGGCGCTCGGCGGTTTCGGGGGACGCTCCTTCAGTGGGGCGCTCACCCGGCTGGTCGAGCTGGCCGCCGACCGGCGTGACCGGCAGGTGGCGTACGTGACCGTCGCGGCCCCGTTGAGTGACGAGGACGAGCGTCGACTGGGTGCGAGCCTCACCGCGATATACGGTCGAGAGGTGTCCGTCAAGCAGACGGTCGACCCCGCCGTTCTCGGTGGAGTGAGCGTCCGGGTCGGTTCCGACCTGTACGACGGCACCATCCTGCGCCGCCTCAACGAGACCCGCAACGCGCTCGCGAAGCGCTGAACGGCTCACCGCCCAGCAACCGGGCGGTTCCGCCGCCCAGCGCCTGGATTGACAGACGCCATTCGGACCGGTTGGTACTAGGTATCCCGGGCCCCTGAATTTTAAGGAAGCAGAGGATGGCCGAGCTGACCATCTCGACGGAGGAGATCCGCGGCGCCCTGGAGCGCTACGTCTCCTCCTACTCGTCCGACGTCTCCCGCGAGGAGGTCGGCACCGTCGCCGACACCGGCGACGGCATCGCCCACGTCGAGGGCCTGCCCTCGACCAAGACCAACGAACTCCTGGAGTTCGAGGACGGCACGCTCGGCGTGGCGCTGAACCTCGACGTGCGGGAGATTGGTGTCGTCGTCCTCGGTGACTCCGCCAAGCTGGCGGAGGGGCAGCGCGTCAAGCGCACCGACCGGGTGCTCTCGGTTCCGGTCGGCGACGCCTTCCTCGGCCGCGTGGTCAACGCGCTCGGCCAGCCGATCGACGGCCTCGGCGACATCGCCGAGGAGGGTTACCGCGAGCTGGAGCTGCAGGCTCCGAACGTGATGGCCCGGCAGTCGGTGTTCGAGCCGCTGCAGACCGGCATCAAGGCGATCGACGCGATGACCCCGATCGGTCGGGGCCAGCGGCAGCTGATCATCGGTGACCGCAAGACCGGCAAGACCACTGTCGCGCTGGACGCCATCCTCAACCAGCGGGACAACTGGCGCACCGGCGACCCGAAGAAGCAGGTTCGCTGCATCTACGTCGCCATCGGCCAGAAGGCCTCCACCATCGCCTCGATCAAGGGGCAGCTGGAGGAGGCGGGCGCGCTGGAGTACACGACCATCGTGGCCTCGCCGGCGTCCGACCCGGCCGGCTTCAAGTACCTGGCCCCGTACACCGGCTCGTCCATCGGCCAGCACTGGATGTACGGCGGCAAGCACGTCCTGATCGTCTTCGACGACCTGAGCAAGCAGGCCGAGGCGTACCGGGCCGTGTCGCTGCTGCTGCGTCGCCCGCCGGGCCGTGAGGCGTACCCGGGTGACGTCTTCTACCTGCACTCCCGCCTGCTGGAGCGCTGCGCGAAGCTCTCCGACGAGCTGGGTGGCGGCTCGATGACCGGTCTGCCGATCATCGAGACGAAGGCCAACGACATCTCGGCCTTCATCCCGACCAACGTCATCTCGATCACCGACGGCCAGATCTTCCTGGAGACCGACCTGTTCAACCAGGGCGTTCGTCCGGCGATCAACGTCGGCACCTCGGTCTCCCGAGTCGGTGGCGCCGCGCAGGTGAAGCCGATGAAGAAGGTCTCCGGTTCGCTGCGGCTCAACCTGGCCCAGTACCGCGAGCTGGAGGCGTTCGCCGCCTTCGCCTCCGACCTGGACCGCGCCTCCCAGAACCAGCTGAACCGTGGTTCGCGTCTGGTGGAGCTGCTCAAGCAGTCGAACTACTCGCCGTTCCCGGTGCAGGAAGAGGTCGTCTCGGTCTGGTCCGGCGTCGAGGGCAAGCTCGACGACATCCCGGTCGGCGAGGTACGGCGCTTCGAGTCGGAGTTCCTCCAGTACCTGCGGCACAAGCACGAGGGTGTCCTCGCGTCGATCGCCGACAACCAGTGGAACGACGACATCACCGGCTCTCTGGACACCGCGATCGCGGAGTTCAAGCAGGTCTTCCTGAACAAGGAGGACGAGCGCAAGGTCAACGACGCGCCGGCCGCTCCGCTCGAGGGCGACGAGAACCGCGAGACGGTGACCCGCTTCCGCGACGGCGCGACCGACCGCCCGGCCGAGAGCTGATCCGATGGCGGCCCAGGTACGCGTTCTTCGTCAACGAATCCGCTCGGCGAAGTCGATGAAGAAGATCACCAAGGCGATGGAGCTCGTGGCGACGAGCCGGATCGCCAAGGCCCAGGCGCGGGTGCAGGCGTCCCTGCCGTACGCCCAGGCCATCACCGGTGTGCTCACGGCGCTGGCGTCCAACGCGCGGATCGACCACCCGCTGCTCACCCCGCGCGAGCGGGTGCGGCGGGCGGGCGTCCTGTTGGTCACCAGCGACCGTGGCCTGGCCGGCGGTTACAGCTCCAACGCGATCAGGATGGCCGAGTCGCTGATCGCGCGGCTCAAGGCGGACGGCAAGGAGCCGGTGCTCTACGTCATCGGGCGTAAGGGCGTCGGGTTCTACCGGTTCCGTGACCGGCCGATCGAGGCGAACTGGACCGGGTTCAGCGAGCAGCCGTCGTTCGAGGACGCCCGTGCCGTGGGTGAGACGCTGATCAAGGCGTTCACGGCCGGTGCGGACGACGTCGACGGTGCCGCCGGCGCGGACGGGGTGCTCGGCGTCGACGAGTTGCACATCGTCTACACCGAGTTCCACTCACTGATGACGCAGAACCCGGTCACCAAGGTCATCGGTCCGATGCAGGTGGAGGACCGGCCGCGCTCCGAGGGGCTGCTGCCGGCGTACGAGTTCGAGCCGGAGGCGGAGGCGCTGCTCGACGCGCTCCTGCCGAGGTACATCAACACGCGGATCTACGCGGCGTTGCTCGAGTCGGCGGCGAGTGAGTCGGCGGCACGGCGGCGGGCGATGAAGAGCGCCACCGACAACGCCGAAGAGATGATCGAGAAGTACACGCGTGAGATGAACTCGGCCCGTCAGGCCGGGATCACCCAGGAGATCAGCGAGATCGTCGGCGGCGCCAACGCGCTCGCCGCGTCGGGAAGTGAAGTGTGATGACTGTATCGACTGCGGCTGGCGGACCAGCCGAGACCAAGACGGCCACGGGTCGCGTGGTCCGGGTCATCGGCCCGGTCGTCGACGCCGAGTTCCCGCGCGACGCCATGCCGGCCCTGTTCAACGCCCTGAACGTCACCGTGAACCTGTCCGGCGGTGAGAAGACGCTGACCCTGGAGGTCGCCCAGCACCTGGGTGACAACCTGGTCCGCGCGATCTCGATGCAGCCGACGGACGGTCTGGTTCGCGGCGCGGAGGTTCGTGACCGCGGCGAGCCGATCACCGTTCCGGTGGGTGACGCGGTCAAGGGCCACGTGTTCAACGCGATCGGCGAGGTGCTCAACCTCAAGGAGGGCGAGACCCTCACCCCGGACGACCGCTGGGGTATCCACCGCAAGGCCCCGGCCTTCGCGGACCTGGAGCCGAAGACCGAGATGCTGGAGACCGGCATCAAGGTGATCGACCTGCTCGCCCCGTACGTCAAGGGCGGCAAGATCGGCCTGTTCGGCGGCGCGGGCGTGGGCAAGACGGTGCTCATCCAGGAGATGATCACCCGGGTTGCCCGTAACTTCGGTGGTACCTCGGTCTTCGCCGGCGTGGGTGAGCGCACCCGCGAGGGCAACGACCTGATCGCCGAGATGACCGAGTCCGGCGTCATCGACAAGACCGCGCTGGTCTACGGCCAGATGGACGAGCCGCCGGGCACGCGTCTGCGGGTCGCGCTCTCCGCGCTCACCATGGCGGAGTACTTCCGCGACGTGAAGAAGCAGGAGGTGCTGCTCTTCATCGACAACATCTTCCGCTTCACCCAGGCGGGTTCGGAGGTCTCCACCCTGCTCGGCCGTATGCCGAGCGCCGTGGGTTACCAGCCGACCCTGGCCGACGAGATGGGCGAGCTCCAGGAGCGGATCACCTCCGTCCGGGGCCAGGCCATCACCTCGATGCAGGCGATCTACGTGCCGGCGGACGACTACACCGACCCCGCCCCGGCCACCACGTTCGCCCACCTCGACGCGACCACCAACCTGGAGCGGTCGATCTCCGACAAGGGCATCTACCCGGCCGTGGACCCGCTGGCGTCCTCGTCCCGGATCCTCGCCCCGGAGTTCGTCGGCGCCGAGCACTTCCAGGTGGCCACCGAGGTCAAGCGGATCCTGCAGCGCTACAAGGACCTGCAGGACATCATCGCCATCCTCGGTATCGAGGAGCTCTCCGAGGAAGACAAGATCACCGTGGCCCGGGCCCGGCGGATCGAGCGCTTCCTCTCGCAGAACACCTACGCGGCGGAGCAGTTCACCGGCGTGCCGGGCTCGACGGTCCCGATCAAGGAGACCATCGAGGCGTTCCGCAAGATCAGCGAGGGTGAGTACGATCACTTCCCCGAGCAGGCGTTCTTCATGTGCGGCGGTCTCGAGGACCTGGAAGCCAAGGCTGAGGAGCTGATGAAGGCCTGACAGCCCTCGTCGTACCCGCACCGCAAAAGACTGCCCCGGCAATGTCGGGGCAGTCTTTTGTTCATCTTCACGTCTTACCATCGTCGCGGTCCGTTACTCGTGGTCGTCGCTCGACCGGTACGCGAGATACGGTCGGTCCGCGCGTTCACGTGAACGGCGCTGACTTCTGCAACCTTTCGACGACGTGCGCCCGTCTCCACTACGTGGGCGTAGCGAACGGAGATGAGCGTGGGTAAGGCCGGCAAGCGTGGCCGCAAGTCGTCCATCTGGCGGGGTGTGCCGCGCTGGGCCAAGCTCTGCACCGTCTTCGGCCTCGTGCTGACCGTGCTCAGCGGTGGGGCGCTCGTCGGCAGCGAGGTGCTGATGGCCCGCTACGAGGGTGCCGTCGGCAAGGCCGACCTCTTCGGTGACCAGGCGGCGGGCGCCAAGGAGAAGAAGAGCGACATCAAGGGCCCGCTCAACCTCCTGCTGGTCGGCATCGACCCGCGTACGCCGACGGCCGCGCCGCTGGCTGACTCGATCATGGTGCTGCACGTTCCGGCGTCGATGGACCGGGCCTACCTCTTCTCGTTGCCGCGCGACCTCTACGTCGACATCCCGGCGTTCAAGAAGGCCAACTTCGGCGGCGAGACGACGAAGATCAACGCTGCGATGTCGTTCGGCAGCCGGGTGCCGGGCGGCAACCCGGACGCGGCGCGCGGCTTCGAGCTGCTGGCCACCACCGTGCAGAACGCCACCGGCATCAAGCGCTTCGACGCGGGCGCGATCATCAACTTCACCGGCTTCCAGAAGATCGTCGACGCGATGGGCGGCGTCGACATGTACGTCGAGCGGGACGTGAAGTCCGAGCACAAGCAGCCGGACGGCAAGCCCCGGCCCGGCAACACGCGTGGCGAGGGCTACGTCGGCCCGCAGGCGATCTACAAGAAGGGCACCCATCACCTCAGCGGGTGGCAGGCCCTGGACTACGTCCGGCAGCGCTACCCGAAGAACGGTGTTCCGGACGCGGACTACGGCCGGCAGCGCCACCAGCAGCAGTTCGTGAAGGCGATGGTCGGCCAGGCGTTCAGCGCCGACGTCGTGGCCAATCCGATCAAGCTCGACAAGGTGCTCCGCGCCGCCGGCCAATCGCTGATCTTCAACGGTCGGGGCAACAGTGTGGTCGACTTCGGGCTCGCCCTGAAGAACATCCGCCCGAACACCATTCAGATGATCAAGCTGCCGGGCGGACCGGTCTTCGAGGGCAAGACCTACAAGGGTGAGCAGTTCCAGGCAGGCGTCCCGGAGTTCTTCACCGCCCTGCACAATGAACAACTGGACCCGTTCCTGCTGGAGCACCCGGAATTCCAGAACAAGAGCAAGTAGGCGTGGCGCAGCTCTCGCCACCCGCGTTGGGGGCGGTTCGGCGGCACGACTAGACTTTCGGCAATCCGTAGCCGCAGCAAGGAGACAGCGTGGCACAGCAGCTTCACGTCGAGCTCGTCGCCGTCGAGGAGAAGGTCTGGTCAGGTGAGGCCGAGATGGTCGTCGCCCGGACCACCGAGGGCGAGCTGGGTGTCCTGCCGGGTCACGCGCCGCTGCTCGGCCAGCTCGCCGAGCCCGGCCAGGTTCGCATCAAGCTGGCCGGCGGCGAGCAGGTCGCGTACGAGGTAGCCGGCGGCTTCCTCTCGGTGAGCGCCGAGGGCGTCACCGTGCTGGCCGAGAGCGCTACCCCGGTTTCCGCGCAGAGCCGCTGAGCCACAACCGCGGATGCAGATCGTCGAAGGGATCGGGATCGGCGTCGCCGTCATCCTCGTCGCGCTTCTCGTGCTCTTCGTCCGGCGGGCCGTCGTCACCCGCAGCGGTGGCATCATCCGGCTCAGCGTTCGGGTGACCACCGTACTCGACGGGCGTGGTTGGTCACCGGGGTTCGGCCGGTTCGCCGGTGAAGAACTGCGCTGGTACCGGATGTTCAGTTTCGCACTCCGTCCCAAGCGGGTCCTGTCCCGCAAGGACCTCGCGGTCGAGCGCCGGCGGTTGCCCGAAGGGCAGGAACGGCTCTCCATGCCGGCCGACTGGGTGATCCTCCGCTGTACGAGTCACCACGCACCGGTGGAGATCGCCATGGCGCGATCGACCGTCACCGGCTTCCTCTCCTGGCTCGAGGCCGCCCCTCCGGGGGCGGTCTCGCCGCGTCTGGCCTCCCAGGACTGGCCGGCTGCCTGATCTGCTCTGTCGTTGCTCCTGAGCTTTCCGTGGTCGCTGTTCGGTGTTTCCGGGGCAGCCCTCCCGGCTCCGGGCGGTCAAGCTTGATCCCTGCGCCGGGCGGGCTGCCCCGGAAACCCGTCCGTGGCGCTGTGCGTCGGTCCGGTCCGGTTTTTGATCACCTGCCGTTACCGGTTTCGGTGAGTCCCCGCTTCCTCGGCGGCCGGGGTTCGCTTGGTCCCGCCTCTTCGGTGGCCGCGGGGGGTTGATCGACTCGGCTTTCTTGACGTCGGGGTGTTCCCGTGGCGGGGATGCCCCGACTTCGTTGGACCGGAGTCGATCAACGCGCTGGTCGGGTCCAGGTGGCAGCTCCGCCGACGCGTGAGTGCGGCTGGAGCGGGAACTACCCCTGCACGGCGCCCATCATCAGCGCTTGCCGCCCGGCACCCATAGCACATCGCCCGCCGGATTTGCCGTTCTTGACAGGATAAAGAGCAGATCGGAGAGCCGGTTGAGATACTTTGCCGGGAGCGGGCTGGTCCGGTCCGGATCGTGGCTGACCAACGCCCATGCTGCCCGCTCGGCTCGTCGGGCGATGGTCCGCGCCACGTGCAGCAGCGCCGCGCCCGCGGTGCCGCCCGGGAGGATGAAGGAGTCGAGCTTGCTCAGGCGCGCGTTGTACTCGTCGCACCAGCCCTCCAGGCGCTCGACGTACTCCTCGGTGACCCGCAGCGGCGGGTACTTCGGCTCCGGCTCGACCGGCGTGGACAGGTCGGCGCCGACGTCGAACAGGTCGTTCTGCACCGACGCCAGGACGACTCGCAGCTCGTCGTCGAGCTGGCCCAGGGCGAGCGCGACACCGATCGCCGCGTTGCACTCGTCGACATCCGCGTACGCGGCGATCCGTGGATCGGTCTTCGGGACCTGTTCGTTGTTGCTCAGCCTGGTCATGCCGGCGTCGCCGGCCTTGGTGTAGATGCGCGTGAGGTGGACGGCCATGACGCACAGCCTACGGATACCCGACCTGACGATCCCCGCGCGACCGGACGCGACAGCCGGCTGGCCGGCGGTGGTGGGCCCGGGCGACGCCGGTGATACGGCGGTCAACGACGTCGACGTCATCCGCGTCTGCGGTGCGGCCCGCCTGGCCGGCACCGTGCACGTGGTCGGCGCGAAGAACTCGGCGCTGAAGCTGATGGCCGCCGCGCTGCTCGCCCCCGGCCGCAGCGTGATCACCAACGTTCCCCGGATCACCGACATCGCGATCATGGGGGAGGTGCTGCGGCGGCTGGGCTGTGACGTCCGGTTCGACGCGGACGACCCCGTCGACCCGATGGTGGCCCGGGGCGGGGTCGCGCGCTCCCGTTCGGTGACCATCGACGTACCCGAGCAGCCGGGCGCGGAGGCCGACTACGACCTGGTCCGGCGGCTGCGCGCGTCGATCTGCGTGCTGGGCCCGCTGCTGGCCCGCCGGGGTTATGTGCGGGTCGCCCACCCGGGCGGCGACGCGATCGGCTCGCGCGGCCTGGACATGCACATCTCCGGGTTGACCCGGATGGGCGCGGAGATCTCCGGCGAGCACGGCTTCGTCATCGCCGAGGCCCCGCACGGGCTGCGCGGCGCGGACATCGTGCTGGACTTCCCCAGTGTGGGCGCGACCGAGAACCTGGTGATGGCGGCGGTCCTGGCGCAGGGCACCACGATGATCGACAACGCGGCCCGGGAGCCCGAGATCGTCGACATCTGCACGATGCTCAACCAGATGGGCGCGCGGATCTCCGGCGCCGGCACGTCCACCCTCCGGATCACCGGCGTGCCCGGCCTGCGCCCGGTGCGGCACGCCACCGTCGGGGACCGGATCGTCGCCGGCACCTGGGCGTTCGGCGCCGCGATGACCCGCGGCGACGTGACGGTGACCGGGCTGGACCCGGCCTACCTGGAGGTCGCGCTGGACAAGGTCGTCGCGGCCGGCGGCCTGGTCGAGACGCGCGGTGACGGCTTCCGGGTACGCATGGACGACCGCCCCCGCGCGGTGGACGTGGTGACTCTGCCGTACCCCGGGTTCGCCACCGACCTGCTGCCGATGGCGATCGGGCTGGCCGCGGTCAGCGACGGCGCGTCCCTGATCACGGAGAACATCTTCGACGGCCGGTTCATGTTCGCCAACGAGATGATGCGGCTGGGCGCGGACATCAAGACCGATGGGCACCACGCGGTGGTCCGGGGGCGGGAGCGGCTGTCCGGAGCGCCGGTTCGGGCCACCGACATCCGCGCCGGCGCCGGGCTGATCATCGCCGCGCTCTGCGCGGACGGGCCCACCGAGGTCTCGCACGTGCACCACGTCGACCGGGGGTACCCGGATTTCGTGGCCGACCTGCGTGCGCTCGGGGTTGCGGTGGAGCGGGGGACCGCGCCCGAGGAGCCGTCGCTGGAGATCTGACCACCGACTTAGCCATCGTTCAGGCTCGCGGGCTAGGGTCTGTTTCACACAGACCCTAGGGTGCAGGCAGGCACTCAATCGCAGCGAGGGAGAAGCAGATGGCGGGTCGACTCGCGGTCGTCGGGGCCGGGCTGATGGGCTCCGGCATCGCCCAGGTGGCGGCGCAGGCGGGCTGGCAGGTGACGCTGCGCGACCTGGACGACGCGGCCACCACCCGAGGGCTCGGCGGTATCCGGAAGTCGCTGGAGAAGTTCGCCGAGAAGGGCAGGATCGAGGCGTCCGACGTCGAGGCGACGCTTGCCCGGATCACCCCCACCACCGACCTGGAGGCCGCGGCCGACGCGGACATCGTGGTCGAGGCGGTCTTCGAGCGGCTGGAGATCAAGCACGAGGTGTTCCGGGCTCTGGACAAGATCTGCAAGGCCGACGCGGTGCTCGCCACCAACACGTCGGCCATTCCGGTCACCCAGATCGCCGCGGTCACCGAGCGGCCCGAGGCCGTCGTCGGCACGCACTTCTTCTCGCCGGTGCCGATGATGCAGCTCTGCGAGCTGGTGCGCGGCTACAAGACGAGCGACGCCACCCTCGACACCGCGCGGGCCTTCGCCGAGGAGATCGGCAAGACGGTCGTCGTGGTCAACCGGGACATCGCCGGTTTCGTGACCACCCGACTGATCTCCGCGCTGGTGATGGAGGCGGTCAAGCTCGTCGAGTCCGGCGTGGTGTCCGCCGAGGACCTGGACACGGCCTGCCGGTTGGGCTTCGGGCACGCCATGGGTCCGCTGGCCACCACCGACCTGACCGGGGTGGACGTGCTGCTGCACGCCTCGAAGAACATCTACACCGACACGGCCGACGAGAAGTTCTTTCCGCCGGAGCTGCTCCAGCGCATGGTCACCGCGGGTGACCTGGGCCGCAAGACCGGCAAGGGCTTCTACACCTACTGAGTGGGTGACGACCGGGGCGGCGCTGCCCGCCCCGGTCGGTCCGCTCACCCGTCGCGCTTGGTGGTCCAGCGGAAGGTGGTCAGGCAGAGCACCAGGCCGATCACGCACCACAGAGCCAGCACCAGCGCCACCCGCCCCAGCTCGAACGAGCCGCCCGGTTCCTGCGCCCCGAAGCTCTCCGGCAGGAAGACCGCCCGTAGCCCCTGACACATCCACTTCAGCGGGAACAACGCAGCCACCTGCTGCATCCAGGTGGGCAGGTCGGTGAAGACGAAGAACACCCCGGAGATGAACTGGAGCACCAGGGCCACCGGGGTGACCACGGCCGAGCCACTGCGGGCGGTGCGAGCCAGCGACGAGATGGCGATGCCGCACAGGGTGCACGCGGTCACCCCGAGCACGGAGACCCAGCCGAAGGTGAACCACTTCCCGGCGCTGCCGGGCAGGTCGAGGTCGAACAGCGCCACCGCGACGGCCAGCAGCAGCACGGTCTCGGCGATCCCGATGGCCACCACCATGATCACCTTGCCGGCGAACCAGACCCACTTCGGCATCGGCGTGCCCCGGTAGCGCTTGAGCACACCCCGATCCCGCTCGATCGGGATCCAGATGCCCAGGTTCTGGAAGCTCACTGTCATCAGACCGGTCGCGATCATGCCGGTGATGAAGTACTGGGTGAACCGCACCCCGCCCCCGATCGTCCCGTCGAAGATCGACGCGAAGATGAGGATCATGATGATGGGGAAGCCCATCGTGAAGACCACGGACTCCCGGCTGCGCAGGAACTGCGTGATCTCCAGCCGGCCCTGGCGTAGGGCGAGGGAGCCGGCGCGAGGTGGGCGGCCGCGGCCGGCGGTGATCGGTGTGGCCGGCTTCGTCGTGGTCGTCATCGCGCTTGTCCGATCATGGTGAGGTAGACGTCCTCCAGGGTCGGCCGGGTCACGGTGAGCCCGGGGACCTCGCCGCCGTAGCGCGCGGCCAGGTCGGCCACGAAGGCCGTCGGCGTCGCGCTCTGCGCGCTCTCCCGAACCCCTTCCGGGGTACGCCAGGAGACCGTCGCCAGGGACTCCTGGCGGTTGCCGAGCCGGTTCGGTGCGGCCACCTCGACCAGCCGGCCGCCGGCGATCACGCCCACCCGGTCGGCGAGCGTCTCCGCCTCGTCCAGATAGTGCGTGGTGAGCAGAATCGTGGTGCCGGCGGCGGCGAGGTCGCGGATCAGCTCCCAGAACTCGCGGCGTGCCTCCGGGTCGAAGCCGGTGGTCGGCTCGTCGAGGAAGAGCAGTTCGGGGCGGCCGATGATGCCCAGCGCCACGTCGAGGCGGCGCTTCTGGCCGCCGGAGAGGGTGTGCGTACGGGCCTTCGCCTTCGCGGCGAGCCCGACCCGCTCGATCACCTTGGCGGGGTCGTCGGCGTCGGGATAGAAGCCGGAGAAGTGCCGGACCACCTCGGCCACGGTCAGCTCGTCGAACTCGCCGGTGCCCTGCAACACGATGCCGACACGGGAGCGCCAGCCGGCGTCGGGTCGGGCCGGGTCCGCGCCGAGCACGGCCACCTCGCCGGCGTCCCGGTGCCGGTAGCCCTCCAGGATCTCCACGGTGGTGGTCTTGCCCGCGCCGTTCGGGCCGAGCAACGCGAACACCTCGCCCCGGTGGACGTCGAGGTCCACGCCCGCCACCGCCACGTTGTCGCCGTACGCCTTGCGCAGCCCCCGGACGGAGATGGCCAGCTCGTCATCCATGACGTCCAGTGTGCGTCCTGGTGGCGATCGGCGGGTGCCCGGGGTATGGCGGTCCGGGCCACCGCGAGCGCTTCGCACCCGGGCGTCCTCGACATGGACCTGTGTGGTTTTCCACAACCTCTTCTACTGAACGGTAACTTAGACTCCGGCCATGGATGAGACGCCCAGCCGGTTGCCCGAGCGGGATCGCCCGTGGGTGATGCGCACGTACGCCGGCCACTCGTCGGCCGCCGCCACGAACGCGCTCTTCCGCCGCAACCTCGCCAAGGGCCAGACCGGTCTGTCGGTCGCCTTCGACCTGCCCACCCAGACCGGGTACGACCCCGACCACGAGCTGGCCGCCGGTGAGGTCGGCCGGGTCGGCGTGCCGGTGGCCCACCTGGGGGATATGCGGGCGCTCTTCGACGGCATCCCGCTCGCCGAGATGAACACCTCGATGACCATCAACGCCCCGGCGATGTGGCTGCTCTCCCTCTACGGGACCGTGGCGATGGAGCAGGGGTGGACCGTCGACAGGCTCTCCGGCACCACCCAGAACGACATCATCAAGGAGTACCTGTCCCGGGGGACGTACATCTTCCCGCCGGCGGCCTCGCTGCGGCTGACCGCGGACGTCATCGCCCACACGCTGACGGCGATGCCGAAGTGGAACCCCGTCAACATCTGCTCGTACCACCTCCAGGAGGCCGGCGCGACGCCCGTGCAGGAGGTCGGCTTCGCGCTCGCCACCGCCGTCGCCGTCCTCGACGCGGTCCGCGACTCCGGCCAGGTGCCCGCCGAACGGATGGGCGACGTCGTGCAGCGCGTCTCGTTCTTCGTCAACGCGGGCGTGCGCTTCGTCGAGGAGATCGCCAAGGTGCGCGCGTTCGGCGTGCTCTGGGAAGAGATCACCCGGGACCGGTACGGCGTGACCAACTCCCGGCAGCGGCGGTTCCGCTACGGCGTACAGGTCAACTCACTCGGCCTCACCGAGGCGCAGCCGGAGAACAACATCCAGCGCATCGTGCTGGAGATGCTCGGCGTGACGATGTCCCGGGACGCCCGGGCCCGTGCGGTGCAGCTACCCGCCTGGAACGAGGCGCTCGGCCTGCCCCGCCCCTGGGACCAGCAGTGGTCGCTACGGATGCAGCAGGTTTTGGCGTACGAGTCGGACCTGCTCGAATACCCCGACCTGTTCGCCGGCTCGCACGTGATGACCGCGCTCGTCGACGAGATCGTCACCGGGGCACGGGCAGAGCTGGACGCCGTGTTGGAGCTGGGCGGCGTGGTGGCCGCCGTGGAGACCGGCTACCTCAAGAGCGCGCTGGTCGCCTCGCTGGCCGAACGCCGTCGCCGGATCGAGACCGGCGTCGACGTGGTGATCGGCGTCAACCGGTACGCCGAGACCGAGGCCTCTCCGCTGACCGCCACCGGTGCGCAGGCCGTCGAGCAGGTCGATCCCGCGGTCGAGGCGGCCGCCGTGGAGGGCGTACGCCGGTGGCGGGCCGACCGGGACGCGGCAGTGGTCGACGCGGCGCTGGCCCGGCTCCGCGCGGACGCCGCGACCACCACCAACCTGATGCCGGCGACCGTCGAGTGTGTGCGGGCCGGGGTGACCACCGGCGAGTGGGCCGGCGCGCTGCGCGAGGTCTTCGGGGAGTACCGGGCGCCGACCGGCCTGGCCGGCGCCACCGGCAGCGGCGGTGAGCCGGGCCTCGTGGCTGTCCGCGAGCGGGTCGCGGCCACCGCGCGGGAACTGGGCACCGGCCGGCTGCGGCTGCTCGTCGGCAAACCCGGCCTGGACGGGCACTCCAACGGTGCCGAGCAGATCGCGGTACGCGCCCGCGACGCCGGCTTCGAGGTCGTCTACCAGGGCATTCGGCTGACCGCCGGACAGATCGTGGCCGCCGCCGTGGAGGAGGACGTGGACCTGGTCGGGCTGTCCGTGCTGTCCGGCTCGCACCTGGCGGCCGTACCCGCGGTGCTCGACGGGTTGCGCACCGCCGGGCGGGCGGACCTGCCGGTGGTGGTGGGCGGAATCATCCCCGCCGGCGACGCCGACACCCTGCTCGCCGCCGGGGTGGCCCGGGTCTTCACGCCGAAGGACTTCGCCCTCACCGGGATCATCGACGACCTGGTGACGGTCATCCGGCAGGCCAACGACCTGCCCTGACCGGGTCCGTCGAAGGGTCAGCGGCCGGCGTAGGTCATGCAGTCGGCCATGTCGTTGTCCGGGCCGACCTTGATGGACGACGCGTGGCACTCCAACTGCTCGTTGTGTCGGCAGTCGGAACGCTGGCAGGCACCCACCTGCGCGGTGAGGCCGTCCACCCCGCCCCGGACGGGTGACTCGACGAAGGTGTGGCAGTGCGCGTGGTCCATGCTGCCGATGGTGATCGCAAACGCGTGACAGTCACCGCCCTGGTTGTACGCGCACGCAGCGACGACACATTCCTGGACTCGGGGCATCTCCATTGCAGTGGTCATGCGACCTCCTCTAGGCTCCTGCCCCGATATTAGGCATTTGCCAGCCTGCGCTTACCCCGATACGCCCGTCTGGCCGTCAGCCTTACCGGCCATGTCGGCATGATCGACACGAGGTCGCCGATATCGCGGTGTCATCCGGCCCGGATACCCCGACTTCGGCGATGTCGAGCCGATCATCGCTCGGTTGCGCCCGCCCGATCGCGCCGGCCGACGGTATGTCCGGCTGTGGGGGTCTTCACGGGGTGACCGGATGTGCCTTGGTGGGCGGGGAGGTCGTTGGCGCGCCGGGGCGTCGTGGCCCCCCGACGATCGCAGGAGCGCAGGTCATCGCCCGCCGTCCGTCAGGTCGGGCGCCATCACCGCGCGTCCTTTGCTCTGCTTCAACCGAGGAGACACCCGGTGTCCGATTATCGGACGGTAGGTGTTTCCTGGGTTGAAGCAGAGCAAAGGCGGATCACCGCCCCCGGCCCCCCGGGCCCCGGGAATGGCCCCGAACCGCCGCTCGTTCCGCGCTGACCCGCCGCGGCGAGCACCCCTGATCACAGGGCCGCCGCCTTCGGGAATGACCCCGGACCGCAGGTCGTTACATACGGACCCGGCGCGGCAAGCCCCGATCCCCCGCGGATCCTCAGCCCCCGGGAATGGCCCCGGCCGGCAGGTCGTTACACACGGACCGGCCGCCGCAGGCCGCCCCCCAGACTTTGCAAGCGCCCGGACGAGGTGCTGACACCCCGCGTCACCAATCCCCCCGAACGGGTGGTGTGTGGGTGTTTCCTCCCCCCGAAGGAGCAACCCCCCATGAACACGATCTTCCGCAAGAGCATGCTGTCCATCGCTGGTCTCGCGTTCGCCGGTGGCGTCTTCGCCGGCCCCATCGCCGCCCACGCCGCCACCCCGGCCGTGGACGCCAAGCCCGCCGCCGTGGCCGTGCAGAGCGCCGCGCCCAAGCCGCAGGGCGACCAGTCGCACATCACCCTCAACGGTGAGCAGACCGCCAACGTCAAGGCCATCATCGCGGCCACGAAGAAGGCCGGCCTGCCCGAGCGGGCCGCGGTCATCTCCATCGCCACGAGCCTGCAGGAGTCCAAGCTGGAGAACCTGGGTCACCTGGGTGACGCCAACGACCACGACTCCCTGGGCCTGTTCCAGCAGCGCCCCACCAGCGGTTGGGGCACGCCGGAGCAGATCACCAACCCGGAGTACTCCACCACGGCGTTCCTCAAGGGCCTGCGCCAGGTTGACGGTTGGCAGGACATGCCGCTGACCGACGCCGCCCAGACCGTACAGGTCTCCGCCTACCCGGACGCGTACGCGCAGTGGGAGCAGCAGGCCACCGACCTGGTTGGCCAGCACTGGAACAGCTGAGAACCACCGATGGCCGGCACCCCACACGGGGTGCCGGCCATCGTCGTACCCGCACATCTTGGAGGTGCGAGCGCTACCGCCGCAGCCCGAGGTCAGACGCGGAAGCCAGCGGCGCGGGCCGCCTGGCGTTCCCGCCGGCGTTCGGAGCGTCGACGCAGGAACCAGTAGACGAAGCCGACCAGCCCCACCAGGAAGGCGAGTACCAGCACCGGCAGGATGACCGCGACCAGGGACATGACCACGCTCGTCGCGTCCTCGGCGGTGCTGGCCACGGGTGCGCCGAACCCGGCGGTGGTCGCGTTGATGACTGGCCGCGCGGCGGACTTCAGCAGATGTACGCCGAAGGCGAGCAGGACCCCCGTGGCCACGGGCACCCACTGGTGCGAGGTGAAGAAGCTCCCCGGGTCGCTGACCGTCACGGTCTCCGACGACGAGCCCGCACCGAAGGCGAGGCCGCCGGCGGTGGGCCGGACGACGGTCTGCACCACGTCGTTGACGTGGTCGACGACGGGCACCTTGTCCGCCACCATCTCGACGGCGAGAAGTACGGCCAGGATGACGATGACCCAGCCGTTGCCGAGCCAGGTCCAGCCACTGGGCAGGTCGATCAGGTTGGTGTAGCGGCCGAGTAGGCCGAGGACGAGCAGGGGTATGTAGGCGTTCAGACCCGCCGAGGCGGCGAGACCGGTACCGGTGAGGACTTCGAACACGGTCTCAGCATCGCACCGACGCGCCAGTGCCGCTCGGTGGCGCTCGCGGGCCCCTCGGCTACCCTCGTCGGGTGCGGTTGGTCATTGCGAAGTGCTCGGTGGACTATGTCGGACGGCTCTCGGCTCACCTGCCGCCGGCCACCCGGCTGTTGATGGTGAAGGCGGACGGGTCGGTGTCGATTCACGCCGACGACCGTGCGTACAAGCCGCTGAACTGGATGAGCCCGCCCTGTCGGCTGGAGGAGGCCCCCGGCGTGTGGCGGGTGGTCAACAAGGCCGGCGAGGAGCTGCGGATCACCCTGGAGGAGGTCTTCCAGGACACCTCGTACGAGCTGGGCGTTGATCCCGGCCTGCGCAAGGACGGGGTGGAGGCGCATCTCCAGGAGCTGCTGGCGGCCAACCCGGGTGTGCTGGGCGAGGGGTACACGTTGGTGCGCCGCGAGTACATGACGGCGATCGGTCCGGTCGACCTGCTGTGCAGGGACGCGAACTCCGGTGCCGTCGCCGTCGAGATCAAGCGGCGCGGCGAGATCGACGGGGTGGAGCAGCTGACCCGCTACCTGGAACTGATGAACCGCGACCCGCTGCTCAGCCCGGTCACCGGGGTGTTCGCCGCGCAGGAGATCAAGCCGCAGGCCCGGGTGCTCGCTGCCGACCGGGGCATCCGGTGCGTGGTCGTCAACTACGACCGGCTGCGCGGGATCGAGAAGGACGAGCTGACCCTCTTCTGAGCCGGCTCACGCCCCGGTCCGGACGGCGATCAGCGACTTCGGCAGGCCGACCACCCGCTCGACGAGCATCGCCGAGTCGGGGAAGTAGTGGCGCATCTGCGAACGGTCCAGCAGTTCGGTCCAGAGCACCTGGTGGATGGCTGCCTCGTGGCTGCGGGTGGGTTTGTGCCCGAGGGGCCAACGGCGGGCGAGCGCGGTGCGCATCCGGATCGGCAGGAACTGCATCCCCGGTGCGATCCAGTGCGGCTCGATGGGGAAGTACCGGTAGGGCGTCTGCACCCAGTGCCGATCAGCCAGCGCGCGGGCCGCGGCGGCGAACCGCAGCCGGCGTTCGTGGCCACCGACGTGCTCCAGCACGGAGTTGGAGAAGACCAGGTCGTAGGTGCCCTTGGTGACGTGGGCTGGCAGGTCGCAGGCGTCGGCCTGTTCGACGTGGGCCCACTCGGGTACGGCGGCGGGCGGCGGTTCCAGGTTGACCACGGTGACCCGGGCCGGCCGTACGGTAGCGCGGTGCCAGGTGCCCAGCCGGCCACCGAGGTCGACGACGTGCATGTCGCCGATGTCGGGGAAGGTGCGCGCCAGCCATTCCGAACGACGACGCCGCTGCCGAGCGCTCCACGACTGGTCACTGTCGACAAGGCGGTGGCGCAATCGATTGTGGCCCATTTAACGCAATGTACCGCCGTGCGTACGGCGTATAAACATGTGGATACACCGATCGGCTCGCAGATCGGCTATCCGACACTCATCTGCCGTACATCACCTTGATGGCCTTGACGAGGCGTGCCACGTCGCCAGGGGTGCGTTCGAAGGTCATCGACGGCAGCAGTGACCGCGCCCGACGTCGCGTGATGGCCTTGGCTCGGCCGAATTCGCGGAGACCGTCCTCGCCGTGGATCCGACCGAAGCCGGAGTCGCCGACGCCGCCGAACGGCAACGTGGACATCCCGGCGAAGGTCAGGGTCGAGTTGACCGAGGCCATGCCCGAGCGCATGCGCCGCGCGATGGCCACCGCACGCTGCCGGCCGAAGACCGAACCGCCCAGGCCGTACGACAGGGCGTTGGCGCGTGTCACGGCCTCGTCGGCGTCGCGGACCCGGCTGATGGTCACCGTCGGGCCGAAGGTCTCCTCGCGGACGGCGGCCGACTCCTCCGGTACGTCCACCAGCACGGTCGGGTGCACGTACGGTGGCTGCACCGCGTCCGGGCCGCCGAGCACGGCGCGACCGCCGGAGCCGACCGCGGCCTCGATGTGGCGGCGGATCACGTCGATCTGGCTGGGCATGGTGATCGGGCCGATGTCGGCGCCGTCCGGTCCGACGGTCAGCCGGCCGGCGCGGGCGACCACCTTGTCGACGAAGGCGTCGAAGACCGCGTCGACGGCGTAGACGCGTTCGATGCCGATGCAGGTCTGGCCGGCGTTGGTCATGGAGCCCCAGACGCAGGCCTCGGCGGCGGCGTCCAGGTCGGCGTCGCTGTCGACGATCATGGCGTCCTTGCCGCCGCCCTCGATCAGCACCGGCGTCAGCGTCTCGGCGCAGGCGGCCATCACCTTGCGAGCGGTCGCGGTGGAGCCGGTGAAGGCCACCTTGTCGACCCCGGAGCGGCACAGGGCCGCCCCGACGTCGCCGAGCCCGTGCACGGCGGTGAGAACCGGCTGCTCGGGCACCACCTCCGCGAATGTGTCCACCAGCCACTGGCCGACCACGGGTGTGTATTCGCTGGGCTTGAGCACGACGGCGTTGCCGGCGGCCAGGGCGTACGCGACAGAGCCGATCGGGGTGAGGACCGGGTAGTTCCACGGCCCGATCACACCCACCACGCCGTGCGGCTGGTATTCCAGATGCGCGGAGAACTCGGCGAGGACGAGCCGGGACCGCACCCGGCGGGGGCCGAGCACGCGGCTCGCGTTGCGGGCGGCCCAGTCGACGTGCTCGATCGCGCTGGCGATCTCGACGATGCCGTCCGGGATCGGCTTGCCGCCCTCGACGTGCATCAACTCGGCGAGCTGCTCCACGCGCTGGGCGAGCAGCGCGCGCCAGCGCAGCAGCCGCTGGCGACGGCCGGCGAAGCCCAGACCGGCCCACCACTCTCCGGCGGCGCGGGCACGCTCGACGGCCTGCCGTACGTCGGCGTCGGTGGCGGCCGGGAGACGACCGGCCTCGACGCCGGTGGCCGGACTGGTGGAGACCAGTTGGTCCGCCTCGATGAGGGGGGTGCCGGGGACATGCACAGCCGTCATGGGCGGAAGTCTAGACCCGAACATTACTCATCGGTAGGCCGCGATTTCGGGTAGCCGGGACGGGAGTCGCGCCCACCGGCCCGCTCGTTGATCAGTGCAGGTCAGGTGCCAGGTGGCAGGGGGCGGCCGTCCGAATCGTCGAACAGTGGGTGACCGGGAGGTGACGAGGAGCTGACCGGCCGGTCGGTATTGACGATTACCGTCTGATGGCAGGCTGACGCGCGGAGTAACGGTGTGGGGTGGAAGGGCTGACTGTCCATGGAGGAACATCCGGAACTGATGCCGTTGTTGACGGTCGCCGGTGGGCCGATGCGCGGAGCGAGCTTTCGTCTGCGGGCCGAGCCACTGGTGATCGGTCGTGCGCCGACCGGTCACGTGGTCATCAACGACCCGCATCTGAGCCGCCGGCACGCCGAGCTGTGGCTGGCGCCCGAGGGCGCGTCCCTGCGCGATCTGGGCTCGACCAACGGCACCTGGCTCAACGACCGCCGGATCACCGAGGTGGAACGCCTCTCTGACGGTGACGTGATCCGGCTCGGCCGCACCGAGCTGCGCCTCTTCGATCCGGGGGTCGCCCACACGGATCCGGTCGGGCTCAGCTTCGGGGTGTCCCGGCGCGACGTCCGACCGACGCTGCCGCTGCCACTGGCCACGCCACCCGGTGCCCGCCGCTGATCGCGCGCCCGCCAGCCGTGGAGCTGGTCGCAGTCCACCGGCAGCGGCGCTGGCCGTAGTCCACCGGTAGCGGCGCGGTGATGGCCGCGCCGCTACCGGTCGGCCACACCGGCAAGCACCGCCACGTGGCCGGTCGACACCTGGACCGGCGGGGACCGGCGTGGCAGCATGCCGCGGATGGAAACCGAGCAGAGGGTCGTGACGGCGAACGGCACCACCCAGGCGGTACGGGTGGCCGGTCCGCCGGACGGCACTCCGGTGCTGCTGGTCCACGGCAACTGCTCCTCCGCGCTGTTCTGGGAGCCCCTGATCCGGCGGCTGCCACCGACGCTGCGGGTCGTCGCTCCCGACCTACGCGGATTCGGCGACTCGGCGACCGCGCCGGTGAACGCCACCCGGGGCCTGCGGGACTTCGCCGACGACGTGGCCGCCCTGCTGGACGACCCGACGCTCTTCCCCAGCACCCGGCACGGCAGCGCCGGGGGTGGCAGCGCCGAGTCCCGCCGCGCCGAGTCCCGCCGCGCCGACACCGGCAGCGCTGGGGTCCGGCCGGTCGTGGTCGGGCACTCCCTCGGTGGGGGAGTGGCCATGCGACTGCTGGTCGACCATCCGCACCGGGTGGGGGCGCTGCTGCTGGCCGCGCCCGTGTCGCCGTACGGTTTCGGTGGCACGCGCGACCTCGTCGGCACGCCGGCCACCCCGGACTTCGCGGGCACCGGCGCGGCCAGGGTGAACGAGGACTTCGTCGCCCGACTCGCAGCCGGCGACCGGAGCGTCGACGTGCCGACCAGCCCACGCGCCGTGCTCCGGGCGACCTACGTGGCCGATCCCGCCGCGCTGGGCGAGGACGAGGAGTTGCTGTTGGACAGCATGCTCTCCACCGCCACCGGGGACGACAACTACCCGGGCACGGCGGTGGAGTCGGAGAACTGGCCAGGCGCCGGGCCCGGGAAGCGGGGCGTGCTCAACGCGCTCGCGCCGACCTGGTTCCGGATCGCCGACGAGTTGGTGTCCGTCGCGGAGAAGCCGCCGGTCACCTGGGTACGCGGGGACGCCGACGTGATCGTCTCGGACACCTCGCTGCTCGACCTGGCGTACCTGGGTTCGCTGGGTCTCGTGCCCGGTTGGCCCGGCGCGGACACCCGCCCGCCGCAGCCGATGGTCGGCCAGACCCGGACGGTGCTGGAGCGGTACGCGGCGGCCGGCGGGTCGTACCGCGAGGTGGTGTTGCCCGGCTGTGGACACAGCCCGCACCTGGAACGCCCGGCGGAGTTCGTGACGGAGCTGCTGGCGCTGACCGACGCGCAGGCCGCGTAGGGGCGCACCGTGGGTGAAATATGCCACGGCGTCTCGACAACCCTGGGTCACGTGGCAGACTCGCGCGCAAAGCCTTAGCGGCCGTTCAGTGGCCGTGCGGAGTGTCTGGGGAGGCCGGTCGTGGCGCGCGAGTTCAGCACCGTGGGTGTCGTGGGGCTGGGCACCATGGGTGCCGGCATCGTCGAGGTCTTCGCCCGCAACGGTGTCGACGTCGTCGCGGTCGAGATCTCCGAGCCGGCGCTGGAGCGCGGGCGGGCCACCCTCACCAGCTCCACCGATCGTGCCGTGGCCAAGGGCAAGCTCGCCGTGGCGGACCGGGACGCGCTGCACGAGCGGGTGCACTTCGAGGTCGGGCTGGACGCGTTGCGTTCGGTGGACCTGGTCATCGAGGCGGTCCCCGAGCACCTGGACCTCAAGCAGCGGATCTTCGCGGAGCTGGATCGGGTGTGCCGCCCGGACGCGATCCTGGCCACCAACACCTCGTCGCTGAGCGTCACCGAGATCTCGGTGGCCACCAGCCGGCCCAACCAGGTGATCGGCATCCACTTCTTCAATCCGGCCCCGGTGATGAAGCTGGTCGAGGTGGTCCGCACGGTCGTCACCGCACCCGAGGTGGTCGCCGACGTCGAGGCGCTGTGCGCCCGGCTCGGCAAGGTCGACGTGACCATCAACGACCGGGCCGGCTTCATCGCCAACGCGCTGCTCTTCGGCTACCTCAACCACGCGGTCGGGATGTTCGAGTCGCACTACGCGACCCGGGAGGACATCGACGCCGCCATGAAGCTCGGTTGCGGCCTGCCGATGGGCCCACTGGCGCTGATGGACCTGATCGGCCTGGACACCGCGTACGAGATCCTGGACACGATGTACCGGCGCGGCGGGCGGGACCGTCGGCACGCGCCCGTGCCGCTGCTCAAGCAGATGGTCACGGCGGGACTGCTCGGCCGTAAGTCCGGCCGGGGTTTCTACACCTACGAGCGGCCCGGTTCGCCGAAGGTCGTACCCGACGAGACGACGCCGCAGACGACGGACGCGGCGCTCGCCGACGGCGCGCGGGCCATCACGAAAGTCGGCGTCGTCGGTTCCGGGACGATGGCCACCGGGATCATCGAGGTGTTCGCGAAGGCCGGGTACGAGGTCGTCTCGGTGACCCGTGGCGCGGAGAAGTCCGCGTCGGTCTGCGAGGCGGTGAAGACCTCGCTGAACAAGGGCGTGGTCCGGGGCAAGCTCGCCGAGGTCGACCGGGACGCGGCGCTCGGCCGGATCACCTGGACGGCCACCCTCGACCACCTCGCCGACGTCGACCTGGTCATCGAGGCGGTCGTCGAGGAGTTGAGCGTCAAGAAGGCGCTCTTCGCCAGCCTCGACGAGATCTGCAAGCCGGGCGTGGTGCTGGCCACCACGACCTCGTCGCTGCCGGTTGTCGACGTGGCGATGGCCACCCAGCGGCCGGCCGACGTGGTGGGCCTGCACTTCTTCAACCCCGCGCCGGTCATGCCGCTGGTCGAGGTGGTCCGGACCATCCGCACCTCACCGGAGGCCACCGCCACCGCGCGGGCGGTCTGCGCCGCGCTGGGTAAGACCGCTGTGGTCTGCGGCGACCGGTCCGGGTTCATCGTCAACGCACTGCTCTTCCCGTACCTGAACGACGCGGTCAAGATGCTGGAGGCCAGCTACTCCACGGCCGACGACATCGACCACGCCATGAAGCTGGGCTGCGGCTACCCGATGGGGCCGTTCGAGCTGCTCGACGTGGTGGGGCTGGACGTCTCCCTGGCGATCCAGCGCGAGCTGTACCTGGAGCTGCGTGAGCCGGGCTTCGCACCCGCGCCGCTGCTGGAACACCTGGTCACCGCCGGCTACCTGGGCCGCAAGGCCCGCCGCGGCTTCCGCGACCACTCGCACCGCTGACCGGGTCAACGCCGAAGGGTCCAGGCCGCGTCTACAGGATGTGACCTTCGAGGAGTACGTCGGCAGTCGTGGCCCGGCCCTGATGCGGCTGGCGCGGCTGTTGACCGGTGACGAGCACCGGGCCGAGGACCTCACCCAGGAGGTGCTGTCCCGGGCGTACGTGCGGTGGAAGCGGATCTCCCGCGCCGACCGGCCCGACGTGTACGTGCGCCGGATGCTGGTCAACGCCAACAACTCCTGGTGGCGTCGCCGGTCGAGCCGGGAGTTGGTCGTCGACACCATCGTCGATCGACCGCACCGCGTCGACGTCGGCGGGGAGGCGGCCGACCGGGACGAGATGTGGCGGCTGATCCTCGGCCTGCCCGACCGTCAACGGGCGGTGCTGGTGCTGCGCTACTACGAGGACCTCGACGACGCGACCATCGCCCAGATCCTGGAGTGCTCGCCGGTCACCGTCCGCACCCACGCGATGCGGGCGCTCGCCAACCTCCGTGAGCGCTGCGGCGCTCCGGCGACGAACGGGAGCCGACAGTGACCGACCTCGACCAGCGCATCAACCGGACGCTGCGCGAGCGCGCCGAGGGCGGCGTGGACACCGACCGGCTGGTGCGGGTCTCCCGCGCCCGGGGCCGGCGCCGTCAACTGCACCGCCGGGTCGCCGCCGGCACCGCGTTGTCCCTGGTGGGAGCCCTCGGCTTCGTCGGGGTGACGGAGGCGCGGTTCGACGCGTTGACGGGTCGTATGCCCTGGACCACCGCGACACCGACGGTGGTGCCGCCGCGCGCCGACGATGTGCCCGGAGCCACCGCCGATCCGGCGCTGGTGAGCGCTGATCCGCAGGTGCTGCACGTTGGCGTCGATCCGGCCCAGGCTCACTACCTGGGCTGGGAGGTGGTCCAGGACCACGTCGAGACCGTACGGGTCGGTGTGCCGGGCGGCGGGGAGGTGCGCGTCGACGTGAGCAGGACAGTCGAGCTACCTGTCAGCGTCGTGATCGACGGCGCGTCCTTCGACGTGACCGAAGCGGGCCCGCAGCAGTTCGACGGCACGGTCCGGCCGATGACCGGCGTGGCCACCGGCCTGGTCACGATGTGGCAGCCCGCGCCGGGCCTCTACGCCCGTGCCGTCCTGCCGAACGGGAACGCGGCAGCGCTGGAGCGGGCGGTCGGGGCCCTGCGCTGGAACCAGGCCCGACGCTGCCAGGCGCCGCTTCGGCTCACCTCCCTGCCCGAGGGATCGAGGGTCACCGGCTGCGCGGTCGACATCGCCTCGTATCCCCGGCTGGTCACCGCCCGACTCGCCCTCCAACGAGCCGACACCGAGATCATGACGGTCGAGTACCGGTACGCCAGCTCGGCGGGTACCTCCACGACGTCGGACCGGACCATCGCCGGCCGTCCGGCGCTGTTGACCGCGAAGGGGACGAGGCTGGAGTTGATCGGCATTCCCCGGACCACGGTCCTCGCCGACTTCGGTTGGCCCTGGCAGGGGGAACCGCCGGCGCACATCTTCACCGAGGCGGACGCGACCAGCGTGCTGGCGGGAGCGCAGGTCACCGCTGACCCGACGCGGCCGGAGAGCTGGAAGTGATCCCGGCCCGGGCGGGCCGGCCGAAGGGCCGCCCCGCCCGAGGCGGCCGTACGCTTGGTGACTGTGAGCCCCCGTCGCAACCGCCCTCGCCGGGACGAGAACGCCAACCTGGACGCCGACCGGGCCCGCCAGGGCGTTGCCTCGGTGCAGCAGTGGACCGACGGTGCCTGGCAGGTACGCGGGATCGGGGCGGGCGCGTCGGTCAAGACGTACCGCTGTCCCGGTTGTGACCAGGAGATCCGACCCGGCGTGGCGCACCTGGTGGCCTGGCCGGCCGACGGTCTGGGCGACCTGACCGACCGCCGGCACTGGCACAGCGGCTGCTGGCGTGCCCGGGAGCGGCGCGGGCCGGCGGTGCGGCGCGGCCGGGGCGCGCCGCGTTACTGAGCGATCTGGATCACCCTGTTCGTGCCTCGGTGGGCGGCGGCGGCGACTTCGCGACAGACTTGGGCGGTGAGCACAGCGATCCGCGCGTCGTCGATCCTGCCCGGCCGCCGGGAGGACATCGAGCTGCACACCGCCGACGGGCTACGGCTGGTCGGCGAGCTGGCCCTGCCGGCCGACCGGCCACCGGCGGCCACCCTGGTCTGCCTGCACCCGCTGCCCACGCACGGCGGGATGATGGACAGCCACGTTTTCCGCAAGGCGGCGTGGCGGCTGCCCGCGCTGGGCGACCTGGCCGTGCTGCGGTTCAACACCCGGGGCACGAGCAGTGTGCGCGGCACGAGCGAGGGCGCCTTCGACGGCGCGGTGGGCGAGCGCTACGACGTGGCTGCCGCCATCGAGTACGCGGAGTTCGCCGAACTGCCCAACATCTGGCTGGTCGGGTGGTCGTTCGGCACCGACCTGGCCCTCAAGTACGGCTGCGACCCGGCCGTGGCCGGTGCGATCCTGCTCTCCCCGCCGCTGCGCTTCTCCGCGCCGGACGACCTGGCGACCTGGGCCGCGTCCGGTCGTCCGCTGGTGGCGCTGGTACCCGAGTTCGACGACTACCTGCGCCCGGTCGAGGCCCGGGAGCGGTTCGCGGCGGTGCCGCAGGCCGAGGTGGTCGGGGTGCCCGGCGCGAAGCACCTCTGGGTGGGTGACGCGGAGACGGTGCTCGACGAGATCGTCAAGCGGGTCAACCCGGCCGTCGACGTACCCCTGCCGACGACCTGGGACGGGCCGATGGAGGCGGGCGACGTCAGCGCGTACGCCGACCGGACGGTGGCCGCCTTCGCCGACACCCCCGTCCCCGGCCCGGCCGACTGATCGTCAGTTCCGCTCCTGACGGGGGAGCACCACCTCACGCAGGATCAGTTGCAGTGCCGCCACCGTGGGGATGGCGATCAGCGCGCCCACCACGCCCAGCAGGGCCACGCCGAGCAGCGCGCCCAGCAGGGCGGCCACCTCGTTGACCTCCACCGAGCGCCGCATCACCTTCGGGTAGATCAGGTAGTTCTCGACCTGCTGGTAGATGAGGAAGAAGATCGCACAGGCGATGCCCGTGGGCAGGTCGGCGGCGAAGCCGACCAGGCTCACGATCACCGCGCCCAGGGTCGCCCCGATCTGCGGGATGAGGTCGGTGACCGCGACGACCACCGCCAGCGCGAACGGGTACGGCAGACCGACGATCAGGGCGAAGACGAAGGTCGTCGCGCCGGCCAGCACCGCGATGCTCAGCGCGCCGACCATGTACGCGCCCACCTTGGTGAGGATCGCGTCGCCGATCAACGCCGCCCGCTCGCGGCGCGACCGGGGGACCAGCGCGTAGCCCAGGGAGCGCAACTTGTCGAAGTAGGCCAGGAAGTAGATGGTCAGCACCAGCACGGTCAGCGTCCGGAACACCGTGCCGAAGATCAGTTGGGCCCCGCCGAGCACCCCGCCGAGCGCCCTGCCGATGGTGTCGGCGTTGGCCGCGCCCTGCACCCGCTCCACGACGTCGTACCGCTCCACCAGGTCGTTGACCGTGGGATTGCGGCGCAACTCGTCGAGCAGACTCGGGATCTGGTCGATGAACTGCCCGGACTGCGTCACGATCGGCGGGACCAGCGCCACCACGCCCCCGCACAGCAGCAGTACCACGGTCAACGCCACCGCCGTCACCGCCAGACCGTGGGGAACCCCCCAGGTGCGCAGGCGCACGACCGCCGGGTTGAGGCCCACCGCGAGGAAGAGCGCGATCACCACCAGGACGAGAATGCCGCCGGCATTCCGAATCCCCAGATAGAGGGTGTACGCCAGCAGCACGCCCAACGCGCCGGTGAAGCCGACCAGGAAGCTGCTGCGCCGCAGTGGACGCCCCGGGGTGCCGAACTTTCCCGACGGGACCGCCGGAGGCTCGTCCGGGTCGATTCCCGGGGCCGGTACCGGCACGGGCACGGGTGCCTGGGCCGAGGAGGACTCGGGGGTCACGTCCGGTTCGTCGCCGGACGGGTCATGCTGCGGCACCAGGGACCTCCGGCTCAGGCGGTGGGACGACGGGTGGCGGCCACGAACGCCCGCCACGCGGCCGGCGCGAAGACCAACACCGTGCCGGACGGGTCCTTGCTGTCGCGCACCGCCACCACCCCGGGCAGGTTGTCCGCCACCTCGACACACTCACCGTTACCGCTACGGCTGGACGTGCGCCAGAGCGCGCCGGTCAGGTCCATGAGGTCACAACTTCCTTCATCAGTTCGATCGACTGGCGGCGGGACAACGCACTGCTTCTGATCATCTCCCAGCGCGCCAGCAGCGTAGCCACCTCATGGTCGCCATCCACCACGAGACCGTCAATCTGGTGCTCCATGTGCCCAACCCAACCACCGTCGGCACCACGGGCCAGGTTGAACGGCCCGGAGAGGCCGACGTGCAGCCGGACGTCGGCCGGAATGACGTGCAGGCTGACGTGTGGTCGCTCCATGCTGGCGACGAGGTGGGTGAGCTGCTCGACCATCAAACCGCGGATCTCCTCGCCGGCCCGCCGCAGCACCAACTCGTCCACCACCGCCACGAAC
Source organism: Micromonospora sp. NPDC005174 (assembly GCF_040608495.1). Lineage (NCBI taxonomy): Bacteria > Bacillati > Actinomycetota > Actinomycetes > Micromonosporales > Micromonosporaceae > Micromonospora > Micromonospora sp. NPDC005174. The sequence goes on from NZ_JBEXIJ010000007.1 coordinate 251,571, forward strand.
TGCGGCGGATTCGGCTGCATCAGCAGCGACTGGCGGTCCAGGCGGGCGTGGACCCGGCGTTCCACCTCGTCGTCGCTGAGCAGGTCGTCGCAACGGATCACGGCGCGGGCGTAGTTCTCGGTCTGTAGCAACCCCGGGATCAGCGTGGGTTGGAAGCACCGCAGTTGGCGGGCGCTGCGCTCGGCGTCCAGCCACGGACGGAACCAGCTCGGCTGACCGTCCCGCTCCGCGAGCTTGAGCAGGTGGACGAGGAGGCCGTCGGTGGTCAGCACCTCGTCGGCGCGGGCCAGGAACAGTCGGTCCAGGGGCCGTTGACCCAGCTCCAGTGCCGACACCATCGACCCGGAATAGTGGACCAGTCGGCCGAAATCCTCCTGGCTCATCCCGGCGGCGGTCCGCAGCCGACGCAACTGCGCGCGGATCATGTCGGCCGTCGGCGCGGCGTCGCCTTCCACAGTGCCTCCGCAGGTCGTGGGTCGATTCCACCACCTGTCCCGGAGCGCCGTGCCGTCGACACAGCGCCGCCGTCGAACACGGTGATGCCTTCCGACCGTAGTGGCCTGGTCAGCAGACTGTCACGTACCGGATCGTGCGGCTGTCGTCGCCTCAAGCCCTGTCCCCGGCGGCGCAACCGTTTCCAGTCGAGGAGGTACCCATGCCCAGTTCTCGCCGTGCCGGTCGCGCGCTGCCCGGCACCGCAGCGCCCCGGTCGAGATGCACGCCGTCGGGCCCTGGAACGGGTGACCGGGGCCGTACGCCGGCATCAAGGCTGCCGCAGCCGCGACTTGGGCCGTACCCCGCGTTCCCCCGGCCCTGCGGTGCGCGGACGCCGCACACCCCGCTGCGACCCATGTGGTGCTGTCGGGCCGACGGTCGACCATGGCCCTGTGCGGACGCCCGGCTGCTGCTCAAGGCCGAGTTCGACGAAGATCCTGCCGCGCTGACCATCTATCTGGCCGGGCTCTACCACGAGGCAGCACATGACCTCTACCAGCTCAATCCCTACGACGGGCCGACGCCCAGGGAGTTGTTCGAACGTTTCGTGGCGTGGGGGCCGTTCCGCCGCCCGATCATCGATCCACCCCCGCACGTCAGCTAGACCATGCCGGCTCCGTGCAGATCGTGGACAGTTTCCGTCACGTGCCAACGGAAACTGTCCACGATCTCGATGCTCGGTGTGGGCGCCCGTCAGTCCTTCTCGATCGTGACCTTGCTGGGCTTGGCGCTGCGCTCGTCGGTGGTCGGCTTGCTGGGGCGCTTGCCGTTCTCGCCGGTGCTGGTGATCCTGGTCGGCTTGGCGCCCCGGCCACCCTCGCCCGGAACGGCCGCCACCGTCGGCTCACCGTCGACCCCGGCGCTGGCCGTGCCACCGTCGACAGTGGTCACCGGCTCGGCCACCGGTCGCGTGGTGGACTGCCCGGCCTCGTCGGCGCTGGCGTTCACCGGCTGCGCAACGCCGTCGGGCGCGGCCTTGAGACCACCGGCCGCACCGTCACCGTCACCGTCGGCCGGGCCGTTCCCGCCACCGGCCGCCACGGTCGCGGGTACGGCGGAAGCCTCGCCGGTCGCCGGCGCGTCGTCGGGGCGATCGCCCGCCGCCGACGCGGTCGGACCGTCGATCGGGCCGGTGGTGCTGTGCAGCCGCACTTCGGCCATCTGCCGCTCGATCTCGTCGGACTCCTGCCGGGCCTTCCAGGTCTCCTGCCGCAGGTCGGCGAGCTGCTGCTGAGCCTGCGCGATCTCCAACATCACGTGCGCGAGCTGCTGCCGGCCCGCCGCCGACTCCTGCTGCGTCGCCGCCAGGTGCTGCTGCGTGGTCGCGAGGTGCTGCTGGGTGGTGGCCGCGTACTCCTCGAACTGGCGACGCGAGGCCGCGACGTGCTCGTCGGCCTTGCGGCGCTTGTCGCCCGCCTCGGTCTCGGCGCGGCTCAGCAACTCGGCGGCCTCGGTCTCGGCGCGCTGGCGCAGGCTCGTCGCGTCCGCCTCGGCCGCCTGGCGGATCGCGTCCGCGCCCTGCTCGATCTCGTTCTTGCGGGTGGTGTACTCGGTCTCCAGCTCGTCGCGGCGCGCGGTGTACGTGGACTCCAGCTCGTCGCGGCGCGCGGTCCAGCCCGACTCCAGCTCCTGCTGGCGGGATTCGTGCTGCTTGTCCAGCTCGTCGTGGCGCTTGGCGAACTCCTGCTCGGCGGTGGACCGTCGCTCGGCCAGTTCCCGATCGGCCGCCTCGCGCCGGGAGTTGACCTCCTGCTCCACGCCGGCCCGCCAGGCGCCCAGCTCCTGCTGCGTCTGCGCCCGGGACTGCTGCACGTACGCCTCGGTCTCGCTGCGCATGCGCTGGACGTACGCCTCGGTCTCCGCCCGGCTGCGCTTGGCCGCCTCGGACGCCTGCGTGGCGACCCGCTCGGCCTCCTGCTGGGCCTTGGCCCGGGTGGCCCGGCCGGCCATCGACGCGTCGTCGATGATCTGCTTGGCCTCCTGCTGCGCCTTGGCGTGGGTCGCCCGGCCCGCCTCGGTCGCCGTGTCGGTGAGCCGCTTGGCCTCCTGCTGGGCCTTGGCGTGCACCTCCTTGGCGGCCTCGCGCAGCTCGGCGGCCTCCTGGCGGGCGGTGGCCAGCGCCTCGCGGGCCGCCTCGCGCAGCTTGGTGGCCTCCTGCTGGGCGCGGGTGTGGATCTCCTTGGCGGTGTCCCGTAGCTGGGTGGCCTCCTGCTGGGCCTTGGCCAGCTCGTCCTGCGCCGTCTTGCGCAGCTGCGCCGATTCGTCCTTGGCCGAGCGCAGGGTCGCGTCCGCCTCCGCGCGGCGGGAGGAGCTGTGCCGCTCCTCCTCCTGACGCCGAGCGGCGAGAGCGATCTCGAAGTCCTTCAATGCCCGGGCGGCCTGCTCGCGGGCTTCCTCGATGATGTGCTCGGCGGCTGCCCGGCGGGCGTCGATCTCCTCGTTGGCCGCGGACAGGATCTGCTCGGCCTGCTCCTCGGCGAGGGTGAGGATCGACTCGACGCGGGGGCCCAGGTGCCGGAAGGAGGCCCTGTCGACCACGTTCATCTGCTTGCGGACCTGGGTCAGATCCCGTTGCAGAACCTCGACCTGGCCGGCGAGCTTGTGGATCTGTGTATAGGCCTGTTCCCGTTCTGCGGCGAGGGTCGCGATCTCGTGCTCGGCACGCGCGACATACCGGTCAACCTGTTTCTTCTCGTACCCCCGCAGAGCGGACTCGAAGCTGGGCTCCGTGGTCACATCCCCGCCGAGAGCGAACAGTTCCTCGCCGTGCGACATGCCCCCATCCTCACACGCATCGCCCCCTGCTGGGGCGATACGGACGCCCCTTGTGGGACCTACTTCACTCCGTGGCGAGGGCACCACGCCAAGGGTTGGGAAACGCACACGGCGCGAGGTCACACCGGTTACCCGGTGTCACCTCGCGCCGCCGATGCCCCAACCTGACGCCTCGCGTCAGCCGGCGGTCTCCGCGGTCACCCGCTCCTGAGCGCCGTCGGTCTTCTTCGCCTCCGGCTTGGCCGCCGGGGCAGCCGCTGCCGGCATGCCGGGCACGATGCCGGCGAGCCCGGAGAGCATCTGCCCGAGCTGTGAGGTGACCGCGTCCTTCTGCCGGGTGAGGTCCTCGACCTCGCGGCGGGCGGCCTGCGTGGTCAGCTCGGCCTCGGTGCGAGCCTCGCTGAGCAGGCGCTGCGACTCGGCCTTGGCCTCGTTGAGCGTCTTGTCGGAGAGCGCCTTGGCCTTGTCGATCGTCTCGTTAGCGTGGCGCTCCGACTCGACCCGGCGGGCCTCGGCGCGCTGCTCGATCTCCTTGGCGCGCTCCTGGGCGGCACGGGCGCGCTGCTCGGCCTCGCTGACCATCTTCTGGGTCTGGGAGACCTGGGCGGCGTGTCGCTCGGACTCCTCGCGCTCGGCCTTCTCGCGCCGCTCGGCGAGTTGCAGCTCCAGAGCCTGGAGGTCCTTGTCGCGCTTGTCGCGCGCGTCGGTGAGCAGCTTGGTGGCCTCGGCGCGCTTCTCCTCGGCCTCGCGGGCGGCCTTCGAGCGGTGCTGGGTGATCTCGCGCTCGGCGGTGGCCCGCAGGGTGGCCACCTCCCGCTCGACTGTCGACTTCAGCTCGGCGACCTCGTGGGCCGTGACGGTCCGGAGCTGCTTGGTCTCACGGTCCGCGTCAGCGCGCAGCGTGTCGGCCTCACGGCGGGCCTGCACCCGGACCTCGGCGGCCTCGCGCTCGGCGGCGGTGCGCAGGTTGCCTGCCTCGCGTTCGGCGCTGGCCTTCATCGCGGCGGCTTCGGCGCGGGCCTTGTCCGTGATCTCCCGGGCCTCGAGGCGGGCGGCGGAGAGAATGCCCTCCGACTCGCGCTTGGCCTCGTTGCGGTGGTCGTTGGCCTGCTCCTCGGCGAGCCGGAGGATCTGCTCGACGCGGGTGCCGAGCCCGGACAGGGTGGGCCGGCTGTTCTCTTCGAGCTGCTTGTTGGTGTCGGTGAGCTTCTGCTCCAGCGCACTCATGCGCTGCTCGGCCTGGCGGAGACGACGCTGGGCGTCGTTCATCCGCTGCTCGGCCTCGGCACGGGCCTGCTCGGACTGGGTCAGCGCGGCGGTCATCCGGCCGATGAAGTCATCGACCTGGTGAGTGTTGTATCCGCGCAGGCCAACGGTGAAATCTGGCTGCGAGTTCGCGTTATCGAAGAACGCGAGAGGGGAGGACTGCTGCTGGGGCATTGGGACATACTGGCAGACGCCCCAGGGTGCTTCGCAAGAGCGGTACGAAGCTTTCGTGTCCTCTTTACATGGTCAACTGCCCTGGCCGGCGAGGCCGGACCAATCGGCGATCTTGGCAGGTCCCGGGCGGGACGGACGCCACGCAGCGTGACGCGAAAAAGGGCCACGGGTGTGTCCCGTGACCCTTTGTTCGACCCGGATGGGTTCGAGCTAATGCGGGTGGAAGAACAATGGCCGATCACCGCATTGGCCATCGGGTGCTCATCCGTCCGGCCGGTGCCTCGCTCAGTGCCCCCGGAACCGGTTGATCGCTTCCTCGTGCCGCGCCCGCAACTCCCCGTCGCGGATGCCCAGCCCGTCCGTGGGCGCGAGGCAGCGCACGCCGACCTTGCCCTGGTGCGCGTTGCGGTGCACCTCGTACGCGGCCTGACCGGTCTGCTCCAGGGGGTAGGTGCGGGACACCGTCGGGTGCACCTTGCCGAGCGCGACGAGCCGGTTGGCCTGCCACGCCTCGTGGTAGTTGGCGAAGTGGCTGCCCACGATGCGCTTGAGGTGCATCCACAGGTAGCGGTTGTCGTACTGGTGCTGGAAACCGCTCGTGGACGCGCAGGTGACGATGGTGCCGCCGCGCCGGGCCACGTAGACGCTCGCGCCGAACGTCTCCCGACCCGGGTGCTCGAAGACGATGTCCGGGTCCTCGCCGCCGGTCAGCTCGCGGATGCGCTCACCGAACCGCCGCCACTCGTCCGGGTCCTGGGTCTCCTCGTCCTTCCAGAACCGGAACCCCTCGGCGGCCCGGTCGATGACCAGCTCGGCGCCCATGCTGCGGCACAGCTCGGCCTTCTCCGGCGAGGAGACGACGCAGACCGGGATCGCGCCGCCGTTGAGGGCCATCTGGGTGGCGTACCCGCCGAGGCCGCCGGACGCGCCCCAGATCAGCACCACGTCGCCCTGCTTCATCTGGGCGCCGTGGTGGGACACCAACTGCCGGTACGCGGTCGAGTTGACCAGCCCCGGGCTGGCCGCCTCCTCCCAGCTCAGGTGACGCGGCTTGGGCATCAGCTGGTTGGCCTTGACCACGGCCAGCTCGGCCAGCCCACCGAAGTTGGTCTCGAAGCCCCAGATCCGCTGCTGCGGGTCGAGCATGGTGTCGTCGTGTCCGGCGGCGTCCTCCAGCTCGACCGAGAGGCAGTGCGCGACGACCTCGTCGCCGGCCGCCCACCGGGTCACGCCGGGACCGGTGCGCAGGACGACGCCGGCCGCGTCCGAACCGACCACGTGGTACGGCAGGTCGTGGCGGCGGGTCAGCTCGGACACCCGGCCGTAGCGCTCCAGGAACCGGAAGGTGGACACCGGCTCGAAGATGCTGGTCCACACCGTGTTGTAGTTGATCGCGCTGGCCAGCACGGCGATGAGCGCCTCGCCCGGCCCGAGTTCCGGCGTCGGCACCTCCTGCACGTGCAGCGCCTTGCGGGGATCCTTGTCCCGGGTCGCCATGCCGTCGAACATCCGGGACTCCTCGGCGCGGACGACCACGCCTCGGTAACTCTCCGGTACGGGCAGTTTGGCGACGCCGCCCAGTTCGCGGTCCGGGTCGTTCGATTCCTCCGCCGCCATGATCGCTTCGAGGATGTCCTGCACGGTGACCTCCGGTTCGTCCCCGCACCCGCGCGGGCCCGGGTGCTGCCATCGTCGGCGCCGGTGGGACGCGACCGCCATGTCGGCATTCGACACATCCGGCACCGGCCGCGCTCCTGTGGGCCGGGACGTTACTGAACGGTAGCTAAAGCCGGAAGTCCTCTGTGAAAAACTGCATCGGCCGATGCGTGAAGGTGCCCGACCAGCGCGTCAACCGCGCACCGACGCGCGTCGCCCGCCCTCGGCAGGGGCGGGCGACGAGATCCGTCAGTGCGTCGCGGCGGGCTCCACCAGTTCGACGAGGACGCCGCCCGCGTCCTTCGGGTGCACGAAGTTGATCCGGCTGTCCGCGGTGCCGCGCCGCGGCTCGTCGTAGAGCAGGCGCATCCCCCGCTCGCGCAGTGCCGCGCAGGCCGCGTCGATGTCCGCCACGGTGTACGCGACCTGCTGCACGCCGGGTCCGTTGCGATCCAGGAATTTCGCGATCGTGGACTCCGGGGTGAGCGGGGCGAGCAGCTGCACGCAGCCGCCCTCGGTGGTCGGTCCGACGGCCAGCATCGCTTCCCGTACGCCCTGCTCGGCGTTGGTCTCGACGTGTACGCAGCGCATCCCGAAGGTCCGCTGGTAGAAGTCGATGGCGGCATCCAGGTCGGCGACGGCGATGCCGACGTGGTCAATCTTGCGAAGTCCGATGTCTGTGACGTAGTCCGCACCGGGCTCGACGGGGGAGTTCTCTGCCATGGCGCTAGTCTGGCCGAACAATCGTTAAGGCGTACAGCTCGGCACCCCCCTCGGAGGCAGGCATGGCTTCGGTGATCGTCAGCGGCGCGCGGACCCCGATGGGGCGGCTGCTGGGCAACCTCAAGGACCTCCCGGCCACCAAGCTCGGCGGGGTCGCCATCAAGGCCGCTCTGGAGCGGGCCGGTGTCAGCCCCGACCAGGTCCAGTACGTGATCATGGGGCAGGTGCTCCAGGCCGGCGCCGGTCAGATCCCGGCCCGGCAGGCGGCCGTCGAGGCGGGCGTACCGATGTCCGTCCCGGCGCTGACCATCAACAAGGTCTGCCTGTCCGGCCTGGACGCGATCGCTCTTGCCGACCAGCTCATCCGGGCGGGCGAGTTCGACATCGTGGTGGCCGGCGGCATGGAGTCGATGACCAACGCCCCGCACCTGCTGATGGGCCAGCGCACCGGCTACAAGTACGGCGACGTGGTGGTCAAGGACCACATGGCGCACGACGGGCTCAGCGACGCCTGGGACTGCTGCTCGATGGGCGAGTCGACCGAGCGGCTCGGCACGAAGCACGGCATCACGCGCGAGGAGCAGGACGCCTTCGCCGCGGCCAGCCACCAGCGGGCCGCCGCCGCGCAGAAGAACGGCCACTTCGCCGAGGAGATCACCCCGGTGCTGATCCCGCAGCGCAAGGGTGACCCGTTGGTGATCAGCGACGACGAGGGCATCCGCCCGGACACCACCGTCGAGTCGCTGGCCAAGCTGCGCCCGGCCTTCGCCAAGGACGGCACCATCACCGCCGGCAGCTCGTCGCCGATCTCCGACGGCGCCGCGGCGGTCGTCGTGATGAGCAAGGCCAAGGCCAACGAGCTGGGGCTGACCTGGCTGGCCGAGGTCGGCGCGCACGGCAACGTGGCCGGCCCGGACAACTCCCTGCACTCGCAGCCGTCCAACGCGATCAACCACGCCCTCAAGAAGGGTGGCCTGAGCATCGACGACCTGGATCTCATCGAGATCAACGAGGCGTTCGCGCAGGTCGGCATCCAGTCCACCCGCGACCTCGGTGTCAGCCCCGACAAGGTCAACGTCAACGGCGGCGCGATCGCCCTGGGCCATCCGATCGGCATGTCCGGCGCGCGACTCGTACTCACCCTCGCCCTGGAGCTGAAGCGGCGCGGCGGCGGCACCGGCGCGGCGGCGCTCTGCGGCGGCGGCGGCCAGGGCGACGCGCTGATCATCCACGTGCCGGGCCAGTGAGCGAAGGGGCCGAGCGCGTGCCGGCAGCGGGCACCACGTCGGTGCGCCGCAGTCGGGACGTACCGCTGCTGGTCGAGCGGGCCCGCACCGGTGACCCCCGTGCGGTCGCCCGCCTGATCACCCTGGTCGAGAACGGCGACCCGTTGCTGCCGGAGATCGCCGCCGCGCTGGCGCCGTACGCCGGGCAGGCCCAGGTCGTCGGTCTGACCGGCTCGCCCGGCGTGGGCAAGTCGACCACCACCAACGAGCTGGTCCGCGCGCTGCGGGCGCGCGGGCACCGGGTCGGCGTCCTGGCGGTCGACCCGTCCAGCCCGTTCACCGGCGGAGCGATCCTCGGCGACCGGGTGCGGATGCAGGACCACGCCACCGACCCGGGCGTCTACATCCGGTCGATGTCCAGCCGGGGCCACCTCGGCGGGCTGGCGGCGGCGACGCCGCAGGCGGTCCGGGTGCTGGAGGGCGCCGGCTGCGACGTGGTGCTGGTGGAGACGGTCGGCGTCGGACAGGCCGAGGTGGAGGTCGCCTCGCTGGCCGACACCACGCTCGTGCTGCTCGCCCCGGGTATGGGCGACGCGATCCAGGCCGTCAAGGCCGGCATCCTGGAGATCGCCGACGTCTTCGTCGTCAACAAGGCCGACCGGGACGGCGTCGACGCCACCGTCCGTGACATCCAGGGCATGATCGCGCTGGGCGAGCGCGGACCGGGCCAGTGGCGACCGCAGGTGGTTCGCGCCATTGCCGCCCGGGGTGAGGGCATCGACGACATCGCCGCCGCCGTCGACAAGCACCGTGGTTGGCTGGTCGAGCACGGCGAGCTGCGTCGCCGGCAGGAGGCGCGGGCCGCCGCCGAGATCGAGGCCATCGCGCTGGGCGCGCTGCGCGCCAGGATCGGTTCCCTGCGCGACGGTACGGAGTTGAGCACGCTCGCCGCCAAGGTCGCCGAGGGCGCGATGGACCCGTACGCGGCGGCGGACGAGCTGCTCGCCCAACTGGCTCGCTGACCCGTGTCGGTCGGCCGCGCCGCGCCGCGCGGCCGGACGCGAAGCACCCTCCGCTTTTAGTAGGCTCGCGGCTCATGGCCGGCAGCGAGCTGCCGCGCAGCGGGCCGACGAGCGGGTCGGTCCACAGTGCACCGGGACCAGGGGAGATGTGATCATGACGGACGCGGTGGAGAACGCCGGTGCGGCGCAGCCCACGACGGGGGCGACCCGGGGCGTGACCTCGGTCTCCGACGAGGTGGTGGAGAAGATCGCCGGCGCTGCCGCCCGCGCCGTGCCCGGCGTCGCCGACCTCGGCGGTGACGTGGCCCGGTTCTTCAACAGCGTGCTCGACAAGGTCGGCCTGGACGAGGTGGGCGACGCCCGCCGGGGCGTCTCGGCCGACGTGAAGGGCACCTCGGCAGTCGTCAACGTGGTCCTGGTGATCGACGCCGGGCACGTCGTGGCCGACGTGACCGAGGCGGTGCGGGCCGCCGTGATCGAGGCGGTGGAGCGGTACGGCCTGACGGTCACGCAGGTCAACGTCACGGTGGACGACATCGAGCTGAAGCAGCCGGGCGCCACCGTCTGACCGTGGGTCGCCTGGTTACCCACCGGTACGACGTGACTTAGCGATCGTTCAGGCAAGGGCTCTACACTCGAATTCCAGTCCAGGAACCGAGGAGGAGCCCTGCGCATGGACGCCGACGAGATCGACGCCGGACGGGCACGCTGGCAGGCCCGGTACGACTCCGCGCGCAAGCGGGACGCCGACTTCACCACGCTCTCCGGGACGACGGTCGACCCGGTCTACGGGCCGCCCGAGGGCAGCTCCTACCCGGGCTTCGAGCGCATCGGCTGGCCGGGCGAGTACCCGTACACCAGGGGTCTGTATCCCACCGGCTACCGCGGTCGGACCTGGACGATCCGGCAGTTCGCCGGCTTCGGCAACGCCCAGCAGACCAACGAGCGCTACAAGATGATCCTCGGCGCGGGCGGTGGCGGCCTGTCGGTCGCGTTCGACATGCCGACGCTGATGGGGCGCGACTCGGACGACCCGCAGTCGCTCGGCGAGGTCGGGCACTGCGGCGTCGCCATCGACACGGCCACCGACATGCAGGCGCTCTTCGACGGCATCGACCTGGCCGGCGTCACCACCTCCATGACGATCTCCGGCCCGGCCGTGCCGGTCTTCTGCATGTACCTGGTCGCCGCCGAGCGGCAGGGCGCCGACCTGTCCACCCTGGACGGCACCCTCCAGACGGACATCTTCAAGGAGTACATCGCGCAGAAGGAGTGGCTGTTCGACCCCGAGCCGCACCTGCGCCTGATCGGTGACCTGATGGAGTACTGCGCGGCCGAGATCCCGCGCTACAAGCCGCTGTCGGTCTCCGGCTACCACATCCGCGAGGCCGGCTCGACCGCCGCGCAGGAGTTGGCGTACACCCTCGCCGACGGCTTCGGCTACGTGGAGCTGGGTCTGTCGCGCGGGCTGGACGTGAACGTGTTCGCGCCCGGGCTGAGCTTCTTCTTCGACTCGCACCTCGACTTCTTCGAGGAGATCGCCAAGTTCCGTGCCGCCCGCCGGATCTGGGCCCGCTGGCTGCGCGACGTCTACGGCGCCACCAGCGAGAAGGCGCTGTGGCTGCGGTTCCACACGCAGACCGCCGGGGTGTCGCTCACCGCACAGCAGCCGGTCAACAACGTCGTACGCACCGCCGTCGAGGCGCTCGCCGCAGTGCTCGGCGGCACGAACTCGCTGCACACCAACGCCCTGGACGAGACCCTCGCCCTGCCCACCGACGAGTCCGCCGAGATCGCCCTGCGTACGCAGCAGGTGCTGATGGAGGAGACCGGCGTCGTCAACGTGGCCGACCCGCTCGGCGGCTCCTGGTACGTCGAGGCGCTGACCGACAAGATCGAGGCCGAGGCGGAGGAGATCTTCGCCCGCATCCGGCAGCTCGGCGGGGAGGGTCCGCACCAGATCGGCCCGATGACCTCCGGCATCCTGCGCGGCATCGAGGACGGCTGGTTCACCGGCCACATCGCCGAGTCGGCCTTCGTCTACCAGCAGGCCCTGGAGAAGGGCGACAAGAAGATCGTCGGCGTCAACTGCCACACCGGCACGGTCGCCAAGGAGTTGGAGATCCTGCGCATCTCCCACGAGGTGGAGCTGGAGCAGCGCCGGGTGCTCGCCGAGCGCAAGAGCGCGCGGGACGAGGCCGCCGTCCGCGCGGCGCTCACCCGGATGATCGGGGCCAGCCGTACCGACGAGAACATGATCCCGGCAATGCTCGACGCCGTACGCGCCGAGGCGACCCTCGGTGAGATCTGCGACGCGCTGCGGGCCGAGTGGGGCACCTACCGCGAACCCGCCCGTTTCTAACCCACCCCACCCCACCCCCCCGCCCCGCCCCACCC